>QHXH01000305.1 GCA_003222855.1 Acidobacteriota bacterium | reverse complement strand
CAACTGCCTCGATGAGCGATCCGCGATCGCGGGTCTCGGACCGATCACGGTCGACCCGAGCATCCAGAATCGCGGCGTTGGCCGGAAATTGATGGAAGCGGTACTAGTCCGGGCTCGGGAGCGCAACTTTCCTGGAGTCCGGCTGCTCCAATCGGCGTTTCATAACAGATCCTTGGCCCTGTATAGCCGACTAGGCTTTGATGCCCGCGAGCCAGTCTCGGTCATGCAGGGACCGCCGCTTCGGAAACGGATTGAAGGGTGCTCGGTCCGGCCGGCGCGAGTTTCGGACGTTGAGGATTGTAAGCGCGTGTGCATGAAAGTTCATGGACACGATCGCGCGGGCGAGCTGGCGGATGCCATGAAAGATGGGACCGCAGTGGTCGTCGAGCGCCATGAACGGATTACCGGATACGCCACGGCACTAGCCTTTTTCGGGCACGCCGTCGCTGAAACTAACCTGGACCTCCAGGCATTGATAGCCTCCGCGGAGTCCTTTGCAGGACCGGGCATCATCGTGCCGACGCGCAATTCAGACCTTTTTCGTTGGTGCCTCGAGAATGGCCTTCGGGTCGTCGAGCCAATGACGCTGATGACCTCGGGGCTGTACAACGAGCCGGCCGGGGCATATCTGCCTTCCGTACTCTTCTGAAACAATCACCGTCTCCGACGAAAGGTCCGTCAGATTCCTTACTGGGAGGATCGCCACCGAGTGAAGTTTTTGACCGATTTTAAAACGGCGATCCAGTGTTACTTCGGACTATTTCCACAAAATCAGATAACGATCGATATATCGGGGCCGTTCGCGATTCGAGAGCGAATCAACCGGAATTCGTCCGAAGCAGAGCGCTGATTTATCTCTCCGGAATTAGCCTGAGCATCAATTACCAGCCCAACGCTTACACCTCGGCCGGAACGGTGAATCTGCTCTCAGAGTTGTTCAATTTAGGCAGGTTTCACACGAGTGCGTTTTTTGGCTTCTCCCTTGTTCAAACCTACCTGCACGACGCCGTAACTCGACACTTTGGAGCCAATCGAGTGTAAAAAGGGTACGTTCGATTCGGCCGAGTTCGCGGAGAGCGATCGCCAAACCGTTTTGACGTGGATAAGCTCCAAGTTTGCGCAGCATCGGATCACGAATTCCATCCCAGCAATCCGCTTCTCGATCAGCTTGTTACAAGACATTGTCGTTAATCCTGTGGCCGATCGTGGCTCAGGATTCGTTTCAAGGCTCGCCCGTCCGAATGCGGTAAACGCAGCGACGGGCACCGGCCACTATGTGCTCCGCTCGCTCGATGGTGACGCCCTCGCCAAGAATGGCGCGGAAGACTTCCATTTCCGCATCGCATAGCTTTGGGCACACGTTGGCCGCTGCGGAAATCGGGCAGTGGTTCTCGATCAGCAGGAACGAACCGTCACGCTGGCGCTGGACTTCGGCCATGAAGCCTTCTTCGTTGCGGATTGAAATCAGGGCTCCCAGGCGCGCTTGGAGAGGGGCGCGCGCAAGGATGCGTGAGCGGTAATCCGCGATCTGCTGTTTGGCGCATCGGGTCACGAGGCGCCGGACGCCCTCCTGGCCGAAGGTCTGTTCGGCCGCGTTCAGCAAATTCACGCTCAAGCCCGCATGGGCGTCTGGAAAATGGGACTCGGCAGCCGGGGTCCGACACCACATTTTGGCTGGCCGCCCGATTGGGCGTTGCTCTTCCTGGTAGGTCACCAGCCTTTGAGTGTGGAGGGCGTAGAGGTGTTGGCGGACGGCCATGGCAGAGATGTCCAGTTGCGCGGCCAAGGTTTCCGAATCGCTCGGCCCCTGCTGCTTGAGCAGACGCAGGATCGCTTGCCGATTGGGGACCACCCCTGATTTCTTGCGGATAGCACCGCGTTTCTTCATGCGGGTAAAGAAAAGACTTTAGAAAAGACTTTAGCAAGTCGCTTGCCAAACACAATTGCGCAGTCGATTCTTTTCCAAAGTACGAGCTTTAGAAAGTCGGCGCTCGACGCCGAGCCGACTGAGGTGACGTGAGCCCGAGTGCAAGAAACGAAAGAGAGTCTATGGCCGACATTGCGAATAAATACGCGGAAAACGTGTCCGGAGAGTTTTACGTCGATGACCAGTGCATTGACTGCGACCTGTGCCGGGAAACCGCACCCGCTAATTTCAGGCGCAGCGACGACGGCGGCTACTCCTATGTGTTTAAGCAACCGACCACCCCGGAGGAGGAGGCGCTTTGCAAGGAAGCCATGGAAGGATGTCCCGTAGAAGCGATCGGGAACAACGGCGAAGGCTAAGCGTGATTGAACCATGACAATGAATTGCCCAGCCAAACCGACGCAGCGAACGGTCAAACCAGAAGCACCCGCGAGAGCCGGCATTCCGGAGCGCTTTCGGCGTTTGAAATGGAATGAAGTGGTGTGGCTTGGCGACTTCGTCGCGGATAAGCGCCTTGGGCTTCAACCGTGGGAAGGGCCGGGCGGATTCCGAGTCGACACGTTTTTGAGACCAATTTACCGACGGGAGGAAACCGCAAGGTTTCGAACGACCCCAACCAGAAAACCAAAACAAAACAGAAAACACCGATGAAACCACCAAAAATCACTGCCTACTTGAAACCCACGTGCGGCTGGAGCCAGGGCGTGCGCGCCATCCTGCGAAAATACACACTGGCTTACGAAGATTGCGATGTCATCAACAACCCGTCAATCTATGAGGAAATGGTCCAAAAGAGCGGGCAGGGCCTTTCGCCTTGTGTCGAAATCGATGGACACACGCTGGCCGATGTCAGTGGGGACGAAGTGGAAGCCTACCTGCTCAAAGCCGGACTGGTGCAGCCGACCGTCGCCGCCGCCGATGCGCCCACCAATCAGGCTTGCGACGCGCATCACCGTGAGTAACGCCTGGCAGGAGCCAGGGGCTCCGGCTCGTTCAGCAACCATCAAACCGACTCAAGCATTATGGCAAAGCTCATCAAAATAGCGGCAGCCAGGGACGTGCCACCTGGCCAAGCGGCTGCGTTCACAGTCGAGGGCCAGAGAATCGCCCTCTTCAATGTCGAGGGAACTTATTATGCCATTGGCGACAGTTGCACGCACCGTGGCGGACCGCTGTCGGAAGGCGCCGTTCATGGCACCAAGGTCACCTGCCCCTTGCACGGCGCGGATTTCGATCTGAAAACGGGCGCCGTCGTGGGGCCGCCAGCGCAGAAGGGCGTTCCAAGTTACAAAGTCGTGGTCGAAAGCGATGACATCAAAGTGGAAGTATAAAATATTATGAGCACAGCAACTGAAACGATTGAGGGCCTGGTCAAGCAGGAATATAAATACGGCTTCACCACGGATATTGAAACGGAGTCCGCGCCACCGGGCTTGAACGAGGACGTCATCCGTCTCATTTCGCACAAGAAGCAGGAGCCGGAGTGGTTGCTGGAATGGCGGCTGAAAGCGTATCGCCACTGGACCACCATGCAGGCGCCGCAGTGGCCCAAGGTGCATTACCCGGAGATCGATTATCAGGACATCACCTACTTTGTCGCACCCAAGAACACGAGCAACG
>QHXH01000304.1 GCA_003222855.1 Acidobacteriota bacterium | reverse complement strand
GTTTACGGCAACAAGAATCACGGCCACGTCGAGATCCGAACAAAAGATGGGTTCGTCAGCGATTATCACAGCAAGTATCGCTGCTTTTATCCGCTCATTGCCGTTTACGGAAAATTCGGTTCCTAGGAATCTCAACTCAAGCATAAACGAGCAGATCGATTTCTTCCGGGAGCAAATTCGAAACTTCGCGGATCACATTGCCGCGAAGAAGATTGATCAACGCGTTGCGTTGCGGCGCACCGAGAATGAGCCGGGACGCTCCGAGCGTCGCGGCAAGATCGACAATTGTCTCGGCAGCAGACGGACTGACGGCGTAGGCGAATAGCGGTGGCTGATCGCCCGCTTTTTCCTTCGCCTCATTGAAAACGCGGCTCGCTTCTTCGTCATCCTGCCATTTGCGTTTCGCGTCCTGCTCAGTCATGAATGCCTGCTCGCGGACAAAGAGAAGATAGAGACGGGCTCCAGTCTTGCGCGCTTCGCGCAAAGCAAAGTCGAGTGTTCGTCCGGTGCCGCGAATCGCGCACAAGATCGATTCGCCGCCAATTGTTGGAGCTGGCTCGCGCGCTGGTGTCGCAAGATCGACATCGATCTTTTCCGGCACGAACGCCGGCTTGGCTTCCTTTTTCATCCGGCGTTCCAGAACCAGCCCGCGCAGAATTAATCCAACCGCGAGGATTGTGACCGCGAAATAACGCGCATTTGGCTTGTCGATCAGCAGCGACAGCTCAATTGCCGCCATGACAATGAAGGTGGCGAACATGAGCGTGCGCTCCCACAACTTGATCGAGAGCTTTCGGTCGGTTGCAGTCGCGCCGAGATTGGTGGCGATCGCGCCGACCACGCCGACCGCGTAGAGATCGGCCAGCCCGGACATGTCTTTGACAATTACGACGAGCACCATCGGCACGATGGTCGCGAGCAGGGTTGCCGCGTTGGGCACGCCCCAGTTATTGAGCTTTTGAAAAATCTTCGGCAACTCGCGATCGCGCGACATCAAGAATTGGATCGCGATTAGATCGACAATCGCTGTGTTCGACGCCGAAAGAAGTAAAAGACCGAACACGACACTGACGATAATGGCGAAAATGTGCCCGAGTCCCGGTCCCATTGCGCCACCGACAAAGATTTGGCCCATGTAACGCAGCATGTAATCGCGCACGCCTTCCGCGCCCGGCGCGTTGACATCGCCGTTCACAACTTGCAGACCATTCAGGGCGTGAGCAGCCAGCCCGAATAACGCGGTGAAAATACAAACTTCGATCATGACGATCAAAATTGCCGGCGTGGACGTCTTGATAATGCATGGATTCTCGTCAGTAGTTCCAGGATCCAGTTTCATTACGCCGGTCGCATTCGCGATTGCTTCGACACCGGAAAGCGCGAGCACGATACCGACAAAAGCGAACCAGTTTTGCCCGATCGTTCCATGCAAAGGCTGGAGATGACCAAAAGCTTCACCGATGTGGGGTAGACAGAACAGTCCGAGCACGATGACGATGAT
This sequence comes from Acidobacteriota bacterium, assembly GCA_003222855.1. GTDB lineage: Bacteria > Acidobacteriota > Blastocatellia > Pyrinomonadales > Pyrinomonadaceae > UBA11740. The sequence continues at coordinate 2,261 of QHXH01000304.1, read as the reverse complement.
CACGGTCGGAATCGAAACGAGAAATGCGAGGCCGCCGGTTTGTTTCGGCCCAAGCAGATTCAGTAATCCGATCGCGAGAATCGCCGCGGCCGCGAATTTTTCCGGATGGGGAACGCCGAGATATTGAAATGCGGATAACGCACTAATCGCGGCCGTTACCAAATAATCGGCGATCAATAGAAACGCGCCGACGATCGAGATCACTTCGCTGCGATGTCGCACGCTCGCGTAGACGCCGCCGCCGTCGGGATAGAGACGGCAGATGATCATGTAATTGATGCCGACCAGCGCGGTCAGCACGCACATCGCTGCGATCAACCAGAACGAAGCGTAACCGGCGACGGCGAAAGCGAGTCCGATGACGTAGGCTTTGCTCGTCCCCCAATCGCCGTACAAGATCGCCGCCGCGCGCTTCCAATCGACATTGCGCGGTCGCTTAACGTTCGTCGGTATCAATTAATTCGACTCAAACAAAGCGCACTCGCGCGACGAGGCGCCTCACTTCAAGCGGAGTCGGATTTACGACATCCCTTGCACTTTAATGATGCTGACGAGGTTAGCTGTCGGGCTGGAGCCATTAAATGCTCTCGATGCCGCGCATCGTTCGCCCCGATCCATTTTCAGGAATTGGTTCCCCCGTTGATCCCGCCCTCGCGGGATCATTAAGCGAAACAAAGAACTGCTGGAATTTGAAATCGGTCGGAGGTTGCGTCAAATCGGACAGAGCCGGACGTGATACTACATTCTCGATCTCGGCTTATATTCTAGAGCTAAAAAAATGAACTATTTCGGGCGGTGGCGCCGGGCTTCTGAACAAAGCGCTTGTCAGGCGCGACCGCCAATGAACAGTCATCCCACGCCAAATGGCTGATTTGATCATCACCGAGAGCGGTGCGGTGCATCGCCCGCGCAATGTCGATTGGAAACGCGCGGCCGCGCTCCTTTATGGCGACTGGGGAACGAGCAAGGCCTATGTCATTGGCTTGGCATTTTTAGCGGCCGGATTTTCGTCGCTGCCGATCATCCTCGCGGTCTGCGCGCTGACTGGCCTGGTCGGGATCAACTACATAGTGATCTGCCGCCATTTTCCTGATGGCGGCGGCGTTTATTCGGCGGCGCGATCGCAGGGACGATTGCTCGCCGTCGTCGGCGCGCTTCTCTTGCTGGCCGATCTAACCGTGACCGCCGCGCTTAGCGGCTGGTCGGCTTTGACCTACATCACTTCCGGCGCGGAGCACATCGCCTGGATCAAGTTACTCCGCGACCACATCGCGCTCACTACCATTGCGGTGCTGTTGATCATGGGCGCAATCAATTATTTCGGTCCGAAACATTCCGGCAGTCTTGCAGTTGCGCTCGCGGTGCCAACGTTCATCGTAGTCGTCATTCTAATCGGCATCAGCGTGCCACATCTGACGACGCATTTCCTTCAACCACGCCAGGAAAGTCTGGGCACACTTTGGGCCCAATTCGTTGGCGTGATTCTCGCGCTCTCCGGCGCCGAATCGATCGCCAACGTCACCGGAGTAATGAAGCTCGATTCCGGCTCGACCATGGATAAGCCGAGCGTCGCGCGCGAGTCTCTCAAGGCGATCGTTCCGGTCGCAATCGAAGTTGTCGTCGGCACGGCATTACTCGGATGGGCCATGTTGTCGTTGCCATCGGTGCTCGGAAAGACACTGCACTTGTCGGACCTGTCATCGATCTCTTCCGTCCTGCAATTACGGAGCGAGGACATGCTTCGCTTTATCGGTGAGCAATTCGCGGCGGCAACATTTTCGCCGGCCGTTGGCAATCTCTTTGGCTGGATCGTCGGAATTGTTTTCTTCCTTCTTCTCCTCAGCGCCGCCAACACCGCCATCGTGGCAATGATTGGGTTGCTTTACATGATGTCGCGCGATGGCGAGATGCCGCGGCAATTTCGGCAATTGAACCGCCACGGCGTGCCGATTTATCCGCTGCTCATCGCGCTCGGATTGCCGACGGTCGTTCTGCTTCTGGTCGCAAATTTCACCGCCCTCGCCGGTCTTTATGCGATCGGTGTCGTCGGCGCGATCACGGTCAACGTCGGCTCGTGCGCGTTTAACCGAACCGTTGGCTTCACTTGGTACGATCGCGCCCTTTTCGGCGTCACGTTTGGCATTCTATTTTTTGTCGAACTGGAAGTGGCCCACACGAAATCGGACGCGCTCTTTTTCGTTTTTGTGGTCGTGCTCAGCGGTTTAGCGCTGCGCGCTTACACCCAGAAGCGGCAAGGTCTG
>QHXH01000303.1 GCA_003222855.1 Acidobacteriota bacterium | reverse complement strand
TGCTTATTTTTGATAACAACCTTCCCGGAATAAGCGGCCTGGAGTTAGTCGCGCGCGCGCGCAAGATTACTCATCGGCGTCGTACTCCGATTATCGTGCTGTCGGCAGATGATGACGAACAAGCCGCCTGGCGCGCGGGAGCAAACGCTTTTCTGCGCAAAACTCAAGCCCCGTCCCAACTCGCTACGACAATCCGCAGATTGGTTAGAGATTCGAAATCTGCCTCGGACTAAAACGAACATCTCCGAACTTTGGTGGCGACGAGAGAGGCGATCCCGTCATTGCTCGCGCGGATACTCTGCACGCACACTCTCCTTCTTCTTGCTGCTCCGCATTGATAATCGATCGGATTTAGTTGAACTGTGGACGTCCGCGTTTATTTCCGCCGATGCCGGCGCGGCCATGCCGGCAACTTCCTGCGTCGCGGTCGCCGGCAGCTTCCATTGATAATAACGGCAAAACACGCCGAATGACGCCAGCAGGATGACGAGGATTGCGGCGATTGTACGGGATGCGAAGCGCGATGAATTCGCAGGCTGTATCGACGCCAGAACAGTCGTGTCTCTCTCTTCGTAGGATGTGCTATCGGTCGCTGCAGTGTGCGGATCAGTTTCAATCATCGACTCGTCAACTCGACCCAAACGGCGAAGCGCTTCGCGGAACTCGGTGGCGCTTGTATAGCGCTCATGCGGATTCTGGGCCATCGCCCGGCTGAGGATTGCCGACAGATCAATCCCGACTGCCGGATTAATTTCGTGCGCAGGTTTCAGTGGGTTGGGTCGGGAAGTTATTAACGCGGTGGCGCGCGTCAGCGCATCAGGCGGTTTGGCGCCTGTCAGCAAGTGATAGAGCGTCGCGCCTAACGCATAGATATCACTCTGCGGGCTGGTGCCGAGATCCTGGATTTGTTCCAGGGGAGCATAGCGCGGCGAATAGCCGAAAATGCTTCGGCACTTGCTCTCGTTCTCGGACGGAAGGCCTTGTGATGTTGCCAGACCGAAATCAAGCAGCGCGATTTTACCGGCAGACGTAATCTTCAGATTGTGCGGCTTGATATCGCGGTGGATAATCTGCCGATCGTGCGAGTGCAGATAGATGAGCGCGTCCAGTAATTGATCGGCCCACGCGATGACCGCGTTTCGCGGAAAGGGGCCAGGCTGCTGCTTAATCATTGCCGCCAGATCGTCGCCTTCAACAAACTGCATCACAAAAAACGCGCGACGACCTTCGGTGAAGTAATCACTGACACGCGGCAACACGGGATGATTAAGTTGCGCCAGCAAACGCGCTTCGTGCTCGAATTGCTGCCAGAGCGCTTCGTCCTGAGTCAGCGTTTGTTTCACCGCGACTGAGTGGCCAAGACGTAAATCGACCGCCTCGTAAACCGCGCCCATTCCGCCTTTGCCGAGCTGCCGCACTATCCGATAGCGGCTCTGCAAGATTGTGTCGCACGAAACCAGCGAGCTGGCGCGCGAATCATTCTGATTTTGCGTGAACATTTGCTCGATCCAACAAACGATGAGGGCTGACGCTAAAAAAGAAGGGAGTGGGAGTTCCCTCCAAAAAGAGCCCCGGCCTCTCATATCAACGCAACTGTCTGATCGAGTTTGTAGCGAGAAGTTTGTGCCAGACGTTTCGGAAAAACGCTTTGAGAATTGGCGGCTGGCTGGGGCTGCGAAGCGAGTGACGTTTGAATCCTGAGCGCCGTCACTCTGCTCGTCTTTGGTGACCGCCGCACGGCAAGGTGCAACCGTCGTTGTTCCAGTCAGCAATGGTCGTGCCGCTAGGCGTTCCGGAAAAAATCAGCAGAAATTCAAGCCTTGAGATTGGATCCTAGATCATTCGTGAGGTATTTCACCGTGGTAAAAGTCGGGCACGTGACTGCTTCGGGACACGAAATCCAAATCACTACTAAGTCTGATCGGCGCCATTCGCTCTGCCGCGCCTATCGTAATTGATTCCATGCCGCTTGATCATTCGATCGAGTGTCTTTCGATCTACTTCGAGGACGCGGGCGGCCGCTTGCTTGTTGCCACCCGTATGCGAGAGCACTCTCGCGACGTAACGACCCTCGACAGTCGATAAGGGCGGGAATTCCTCAGGCAGGGATGACTGCACATCCCGGTGCTGGTTGTTGTCACCGGCCAGGGAATAGCTTCGCACTCGCTCAGGCAAGTCCTTCACGCGAATCGTGCCGTCGCACATCGCAGCCGCGCGCACGACGGCGTTTTCCAACTCGCGAATGTTGCCGGGCCAATCGTATTGCTGCAATAGTTTCAGCGCATCCGGCGCAAATCGCACCGAGGGGCTCAAGGAAAAAACTCGTTCGGCAAAGGTCTGGGCCAATGGGGGAATGTCATCGCGCCGATCGCGTAACGGCGGCAGCGTGAGCGCCACGGCGTTCAAGCGATAGAAAAGATCGTTGCGGAACCGGCCAGCCTTCACTTCGTTTTCGACGTCGCGATTGCTGGCGGCGATAACGCGCACGTTCACTTTCTGGGTTTGATTCGAGCCAACGCGCCGTATTTCACCTTGCTGAAGCACGCGCAGCAGCTTCACTTGAAAAGACAAGTTCGTTTCGGTGATTTCGTCCAAAAATACTGTGCCGCCGTCAGCCTCTTCCCACAATCCGCGTCGATCGCGATCGGCTCCGGTAAACGATCCTTTCACGTGGCCGAACAGTTCCGCTTCGATCAATTCGGCGGGAATCGCTCCGCAATTTACGGCCACGAACGTGCGATCACCGCGGCCGCTGCGCTGATGAATCGTCGACGCTACCAGTTCCTTACCGGTGCCCGACTCGCCAGTAAGTAAAACAGGAAGATTGGTGGGCGCAACTCGCCCGACTTGCTTCATCACTTCGATGAAGGCGTGACTCCGTCCGACGAGTTCAATGTCTGTTCGATAGCCGGCGTGGTGCTTTGGTGACAGCACTCGCGTCTTTTCCGACAGTTGCTCGCGTAACGCGGTCGCCAGAGATCCAACCTCTTCCGGACCAAACGGCTTCAGCAAATAGTCGTACGCGCCGAACGCGGTGGCGTCCAGGGCTCCGACGGCCGTGCCGTGCCCGGTCATCAGGACAACTTTTGTTTCCGGCAACTCTTCCTTGAACCGGCGTAGCACTGAGTAACCGTCCGCACCGCCCAGCATCACGTCACAGAACACTACCGACCAGGCTTCGTCGTTGAGCATCTTGAATGCTTCCTCGGCGGATTCGGATTGCGCGACCTGCCAGCCATCGTTAGTGAGGATCGTCGAAACAAATTCGCGCACTTGCGGCTCATCGTCGATCACTAAAGCTTGAAATTGATTCATGTTTCTATCTCTCATTCTCACTCGTTAGGCGCCCGTAATTCCGGTCATGTTGATGTCGCTCAAGACGAGGTCGAACGCGCGCGTCTCTAACACCGCCAATGCTTCTTCGGCGGAACTCGCCTGAACACATTCGTATTCCGCGGACAGCAAGTCTGCCAGGAGCCGCCGCACTTGCTCTTCGTCGTCGATGATTAGAATGGTTGGCCGAGCGTTATTCTTTAACATAGTCTCTTAACCATGATGCTTGTGCCCATTGGAATCCAGGACCTCGCGAACTTTCTTTGACAGACCGAGCGGCGTGAAGGGTTTCTGGATAAATTCAACGTTCGAATCCAGCACACCGTGGTGAACGATCGCCTCGTCCGTGTAACCGGACATGAACAGAACCTTCAGGTGCGGCATCAGCGCGGTTACCTGTTCCGCGACCTCCTTACCGCTTGCCTCGGGCATCACGACGTCAGTCAACAGCAAGTCGATTGGTTCAGTGCGCTGCGTGCACAACTGAATCGCTTCGGCGCCGCCTTTCGCTTTGATCACTGTGTATCCCGCGTGTTCCAGGATGTGCGTCGCCAGTCCGCGCACGACTTCTTCATCTTCGACCAGCAAGACTGTCTCTGATCCACGCGGCACATTTTCTACCCTGGACTTCTCTGCAGGTGCGTTGGCCGGCGCCTCAAGCTGTGGCAAATAAACTTTGAACGACGTGCCGCGATTCAGTTCGCTATAAACCCAAATGCTGCCGCCGCTCTGCTGCACGATTCCATAGACGGTGGAAAGACCGAGGCCGGTGCCTTTACCTTTTTCTTT
>QHXH01000302.1:4856-7298 GCA_003222855.1 Acidobacteriota bacterium | reverse complement strand
ACCAACAAAATCTTCACTTTGAAAAAGGCGCTACCCGCACGGGATGGCCGGTGCGAGCGAGTTCTTCGGCTGAGATTATCACAGCGAGACTATGAAAGCCGTCTTCAAGATTTGGACTCGTTTGTAGGCCGTTTTGTGCCGCAACGACAAAATGTGGCAAAGCCACAGGTGAAGGATGGCTTCTGTCCGGGCACCAGTAGCTTGTTTAATGCAAATCGGCTGTGCGAGCGGCCATTCTAACTGATCCGTTATCATTATGACGTGTGTAGTTTATCAGATATGGCAGGACGAGAAGCCACAAAATGATGTGACCGTCAGGCGAAGATCCAGTCACACTCCGACGGTCCAGGCCCAATCCAAAGGTTGATCCAAGAGCCGGGCCGGGCACAGCATTCCTAATGCGGTCAGCGCCAACGACAGCCAGGCGATCGTGCCCTGACCCGACCATAAATTCTATTTTTCGACGGCGAAACAAGGCCAATTCCGGCAGCAGGAATTAGCACGTCCTCATAGGACGGCGATAATTCCACATTCGCGCGACCACAGCGCGACCACACGGCCCAATTGCCTTTGCCCAACATTTCGAACTTCCTCGTGCGCTTCCGACACTTCTCTGGTAACTCTGAGGCATAGATGCGCAACAGGAGGTCAAGTGTGGACCGACCTACTTTCCCAGCGATGTCGGTGGTCCTTATAACACCGGACCACTATGACGCTATTCGCAAAACCGTCCGGCATCTACGGGCGCAGACGGTGAAGAACTGCCTCGAGCTGATCATCGTCACGCCGTTGGCAGACAATCTCAATCTTGACGAGTCAGAGTTGCAGGACTTCTGCCAGTTTCGTGTGGCCGAGGTTGGCCCGATTACATCGACGGGAAAAGCCTTGGCCGAGGGCTTCCGCCAAGCGAGCGCCCCCATTGTAGCATATGCTGAGGAACACTCATATCCTGAGCCTGGCTGGGCAGAGGCCCTGATCCGGGCGCACGACCAACCGTGGGCCGCAGTTGGCTCGGTGTTAGGCAACGCTAACCCAGGTACGATGATTAGTTGGGCGCAGCTGTATATCAACTTCGGTCCTTGTGTTGAGCCGGCCGAACCGATGGAGACCATCAATTTGGGCGGCCACCACAGCGCCTACAAACGCGCGGTTGTCTTGGAGTTTGGACCTTTGCTCGATGAGTTGCTGGAAACCGACCTGATCTTGAACAGTGCGTTGCGCGCTAGGGGGCACAAGTTGTACTTGGAACCCGCGGCGAAATCATACCATGTGAATTGTTCCCGATTTATGTCCAGCTTGCGGGCGGAATATCATGGCGGACGTGCTTTTGGAGCCGCACGCGCGCAATACGAGCGCTGGTCGATCTTTCGGCGGCTCCTCTATGTTGGCGGCATGCCACTCATCCCAGTCGTGCGACTGTGGCGTATTTGGGCGGAGATTCGCCGCTCCGGTCGCCAGCGGGAGCTCTTACCCAATGTCCTCCCGGCATTGATGGCCGCACTCGTTGCTCATACGCTAGGCGAAGCCACGGGTTATGCACTGGGTTCCGGCGATGCAACGCAGAAAAGAGTTACGTTTGAGCTCAGTCGATACCGACACGTTGTTAAACAGGACAGGATCGCTCAAGAGTTCGATGAAACGTTCTCTGCCGACTCATCCCATGCATGAGTGGAACAGACTACTGGAGCAATGTGCAGGCAGATCTTTGTCCGCTTCATTCAATGAGATGAGGCATATTCCGATCCTTCGGCTGCGTTGCTCGCGAAAAGCCGGGCGTCGTGTCCGCGCGAATGCAGCGCGTCCCGCAAATTGAGAATCAGGATTTCGGCGCCGCCTTGCGGCACGGCGTAATCGTTAATGAAAAGGATTTTCATTCCGGGAGAGATGACACCCGTACGAAATGGCCCGTGCGCGCGGATTCTTCGGCCGCTGTTATCACAGCGAGGCTATGAAAGCCGTCTTCAAGATTTGGACTCGTTTGTAGGCCGTTTTGCGCCGCAACGACAAAATGTGCCAAGGCCGCAGTGAAGGATGGCTCTTGTCCGGGCGCCAATAGCTTGCTCAATGCAAATCGGCTGTGCGGAAGCCAGGATAGCACTTGCCCAAAACGCCGAATGGGCGCCGAGGCGCGCCTCAAGTCTGTAATCGCGACGCTCCAAGAATTGTAACGGTCGACCGACAGCATGCCGTTCCGTCCATAGATCTCGACGCGATCGTCATCTACAGAACTCATCGAAAAAAATGATTGGATCAATAAACCGCTCTCCAATCGCAACTCGAGCGTTGCGGTATCAGCTTCGACACGTTCGGATTTAATGGTGGCGCGGGCCTCGAGCACTTTCTGCTCGAACCAGAAACGAACGAGATCGACATGATGCGAAGCCAGATCCAGAAGAGCGCCGCCGCCGCTTACGCGTCGCTGTTTCCATGCCGGGGCGCGGT
>QHXH01000302.1:0-4673 GCA_003222855.1 Acidobacteriota bacterium | reverse complement strand
GTTTGCCGCGTTGCAGGGCGTTGATCGCCGCGTCGGCATGAAGCGCGTTGGGTAGGCCGATGACCACCGCGTCGATATTCGGCCGTTCCAGCAATTCGTGGTAATCAGCAAAAACCGCAGCGCGCGGGACCTGCCGACTTACTGCCTCTCGGCGCTCCGCGTCGGGCTCGGCCAGCGCCACGACATCCGCCTGCGGCAATCGGCGCAGGCTGCTAAGGTGAATGACGCATCCCATATATCCGCAACCGATCAGACCTATTCGTAGGGCAGGCATTGTCATTATGGCGCTGTGGCGGGCGCCGCCGGCCGGAAATAAATACGCATCTCGGCGTCTCCAGTCGATACGGGGAGGAGATGCATGCGAGACACTCTATCGGTGCCTGAGCAAGACTACCCAGTTGTAGACCGCGGCGATAATCCAGCCGCTCAGATATCCCAACACAAATCCGTAAGCGGATCCGAGGAAACTGCCTCCAAAACTGACGCTATATCCCGGAAAAAACTGATTCAGTAGCTGAAGATGCGCGCCGACTTCCGGTCCATCTTTAAGCACGAGGATGTTGGTGGCCAGAAAGATGCCAGTCGCGAAAGGGATGGCGAGGGTTAGCCCGAGGACGTTGCGACTTAACCGGATGACTTCGCGCAAAAGCGCTTCTTCATCCACAGGGCTAGGCGTAACGGGCTCACGCGGTTTGGCTATCCGGGAGCTCATAAGCGGGCTGGTTCCTTGAACCGGTGGCCGCCGATATCGAAGCGGTGACCTTTATAACAGGTGGTACGTGATATCCCTCTGACGACCGCATCCTTTTCCAAGACCGTGGAGGCAATTCCCACCTTTCTTAGTTGGTATGCCGCCGTCAATCCGGCCGGCCCGGCTCCCATGATGACGATGTGTTTGCCGGGATCGACGAACATCTTGGCCAAGCCTTAAGCCGACGCCTACGATTGGCGCGCGCGGTTAAGGAATCTCTGCACTTTCCGTGAACCCAAATGCAGTCTCATCGCTGTGTTACGGGCATAGGCGAAGGAGTAGCCAAAGAAAAATCCAGTCATAAAGCCATAAGAGAGGCCGATGAGGCTTCCCGTCCATGTGACGCTGTAGGCCGGAAAGTATTGAGCGAGGAGGGACAGATTCGGACCGATTGGATGGCCCCCCTTAATCAGAAGCAGAACTGTCGCCGCACAAATTCCGCCACCCCAGAGTGCTCCTACACCGGTGCCGAGAGCCACAGCATCAAGTTTCGCAAACGCGTGGGAGAGGATTTTGCGTGTGGACGAATTAGCAAAACGCAACGAGCCGTAACAAAAACCCACACTACTATAGAGGTCGTATCCGAATCGCCAGGCCAGGGCGTGGAAGGCAAACTGAAGTCCGCGTTTCATCTTGAAGAATCGGAAGAAGGGGACCTGCAACAAAATGAACAGGATGCCAAACAATAAAACCAGCGGCAAAGTCCAAAGCGTGAATAAAGCCCCGACCGCCGCGACCACGAGGAGAAACGATACAACCAAACTTAGCCGATAAGTTAGCCCGAGGTTCAGGTCGTTCAGGACCCGTGGTTTTTGTCGGATGAAGTGATTCCAGATGAGCTCTGTCCATGGAGCCGCCCGGTCAAACACGTCGGTCTGGACCAGAGACTGCGCGTCCCATCTTTTCAGGTGTTTGACTTGCAGATCGGGAAGAAGCCGTATCTTCTTGGAAGCGGCTTTGAGCCGGTAACCGAGCTCGATATCTTCAATCGATGGTCGCTTATACGTTTGATCGAACCCACCCACCTCCAGAAAGATCTCGCGGCGGATGGCACCGCACGCGCCCCAAAAAGTTGATGCTTCGGCGGCGCCGTGTTGATGCACGAAATGGTGGAAAAGATTCTTAAACTGGGAATGAAAGTTCGCTTCCCTGGGCTCTCCATCGTAAGAGCCGATCAAGGCCGCGAGATCCTTCTCTGCCTCGAAAGCAGATCGAACGCGTCTGACGGTGTTGGGGGGAATAATCACATCCGCGTCGACAAAAAATAAGATGTCCGATGTCGATGTTCCCGCTCCGGCATTGCGAGCTCGTCCCGGTCCGCCGCTCACCGGGAGTTTGACGATGCATGCGCCCGTTTTCTCCGCGATTCGCCATGAACCGTCGCCTTCCCCGTCGGCGACGACAATAATTTCATCTCCCGCCTGGATTGCGGCAACTACTGACGCAAAGCATTCTTGAAACTTCGCGCCACCGCGGCAGACGGGGATGATTACCGAACATGTGAACGAAGGCTCTGGAGAATTGTACTCAATCGCGGGGGCGTCCGCAGATAATGATCGCACCGCATTTAAAGCCCCGTTAGCCCCGTTTTTCATATTTCCCCCATAAGGGAGTGCGGGTTCTATCCTAGAAACAAACGGGTTCGTTCTTCAAGCGAAAAACTGCTTCACAGCGCAAAACCTATAATTCTTCCACAACGTGGTGTGGCCTTAATTGCTCGAATTCCTCGCGATCGAATAGATTGCTACTACAATTGTGACAGCGACGTTGTTTACTACGCTTTTCGCATCTCAAGTTAAGTGAATCTGCGGTGCTCTCAGTGAAATGTATTTGTCGAAGAACAGACTGATCTTCCTCTGGCTTTGCTCTGCGGCGGTAGTCACCATAGCGCGAATCTTGCATGCGGCTGATCTGGGCTACGATCTGACCCTGCAAATCCAGGCGGCCCAAAATCTTCTCGAGGGCAATGGGCTCTCAATTTACTCGCTTACAGGAGAAGACGACCTCGCTAAACCCAGTCAACTGATTACATTGACCCAGTTCCCGTCTGGGTATTCGTTTTGTGCAGCCGCCCTGATTGCGATCGGATTTAGCGTGGGTGCGGTGATTAAGGTGTGCGGTGCTACGGGGACAATTCTCGGTTGGTGGGGTTGGGGCAAGCTGGCATATCCCTTTTTTCGTGAGGCTTGGGAGCACGGCCGTGTCTCGAGATGGGCTGGCTCGGCTATCGCTATCGGCAGCCCGTTGCTGTTCACTCCGCCTTGGAAAGGCACTGATATCTTTCTGTGGGCCGCAGTCCCTTGGGTCCTTGGGTGGATAGTAAGGGCGTCGGACGAGAACGCGTCACGGGGACTATGGCTTGATGGGCTGGCAGGCGTCGTGTGCGGGTTTTGCGTCTTGATGCGCTATGCCAGCATGTTTCTTGCGATCTACGCAGGCTTCTTGATTCTCTGTCAGTCGAGGCGCGTGAAAGTGCTCGCCTGGAGGTGGACTGCGTTCGGCGCGGGCCTGCTTCCCTTAGTCGCGCTTCAATTTTATTTGAACCAATTCGTTTCCACCGTGGAGGCAACCCCGAGCGGCGTTATCTTCAATCGAGACGTTTTGGCTGGAGTCAAATATCTATGGCAGGGATTACGATTCCTCACTTCGGCAAACTTCGCCGCAGTGTGGTGGATGCCGCACAAGGTAGTGACGTTGCTCACCCAGCGAGCCGAACAGGCTCCTTGGGTAATAGGAGCAACGTTCGCGGTCTTCGCCTTACCCCTGCTCTTTGCCGTCAAACTGGGGTATCGTCGGCTGTCCGCGGCCTCACGGGATGTCAGAGTCGCTGCCGCCGGACTTTTTGTGGCTGTCCCCATGTTTCTTTGGGCGTGTGGTGCGATGTTCGGTCCCTTCTATGCAACCGTTACGAGATACTATACGCCGGTGCTGCCGCTCGCTGTATTCGTAGCGTATGCGTTCGCTTTCATACAACGGAAGGATGAAAGCAAAATTCAAGGATTAGTAAGGATGGCTAGCCTTGGATATTTAACGGGGTATCTATGTATAGTTGCCGCTGAAGTCGTGCTTCTCCCGCTGCCCGGTACGTGGGCTTCTAACCAGCGAGAGAAGTTCTTGGGCACATTCGAGCTTCGTCGTTGGCCTTCGATGAAACTAAACTATGAATTCTCAGCCGCGCGGCGCTACGTTCTTGCTCTGCTCAAGGAAAAACCCGACACAGTTTTAGTCACGAACCAAGAGCAGTGGTATTATTCAGATCCCAGCCTGGACCGCTCGCGGCTTCACAGCCTCGAGGGCTTGCGAGCCAGCTACGTCAGCGGCCCGGCACGCATCTTGATTATGGCCGGGGAGTCCCCCTTTGAAGATCCGACGAGTAGGTTATTTTGAGGACTTTCCCGACCTTCACTTGCTTAAAAGATTCCCGGAGGAGCATGTCAAGATTTTGGAAGCGCGAATCCCAGATGGAAGTCGAATCCCCTTAAATCGACGAGCAGCCGAATAGGAGCGAACACCGGATATTCTCGACGTAGTCTTTGGCGCCGCAAAAGGGAAGTGTAGAAAAGCCCGCCTGCCTCTTTGGACATTGGACACGCCGAAATGACTCAAATATTCAGCGAATCTACACCGACCGCGTTGCGCTCTAAACATCGGCGGCAAATCAAATGATGCGCGTCCGATTTTATCTCCACGTCGCTTTCTGGTGTGCGCTCTTCGCTCTCTTTCTTGCGATCAGCATCCCGACCGTCGGCCCGGCTGCTCGCGAAAACAAAATCGGCCCCGTTGATCCAAATCATTCGACAGATGCCTACCTGAGTGGCCTCACCCACATTCGTAATGGCTCAGAGCTGTTTTCGAATTTGATCGACTCCCTGCCGCGCGACAAATCGCTCGTCGTCTTTGTGAGTGCTGGAAGCTCGCCAAG
>QHXH01000301.1 GCA_003222855.1 Acidobacteriota bacterium | reverse complement strand
CGCGATCGTATCCACCTTATTGAGCGCACTCACACTGGCTGTATCGCCGCCCCCGCCGGTAAATGCCGACGGCGATCCAGCAGGGCAAAACAAGGAGATCTATCACCAGGGTTGGATCGATCTAAACAAGAACGGCCGCATGGATATTTACGAGGATCCAAAAGCACCGATCGACAAACGCATCGACGACCTGCTGCGGCAAATGAATTTGGACGAGAAGACCTGTCAAACGGCGACTGTGTACGGGGTCGGCCGAGGCCGTAGCGGCGCTGAGCCTCCGCTGAAAGATGAATTGCCAACTGCGGAGTGGAAGCATCGTCTCTGGAAGGACGGCATCGCCAACATCGATGAGCACCTCAACGGCATTGGCCCAAATGGCAAGAGTGTCTATGCCACGGACATCCGAAAGCACGTCTGGGCCATGAACGAAGTGCAGCGCTTCTTTATTGAGGAGACGCGCCTGGGCATTCCGGTCGATTTCACCAATGAAGGTTTGCGTGGCCTGGCTTTCTCGACGGCCACCAGCTTTCCCTCAGAGCTGGGCCAGGGGCATACCTGGGACAAGGAATTGATCAGCGAGATCGGACGGATCACTGCCGACGAGGCGCGCTCGCTCGGCTACACGAACGTCTACGCGCCCACGCTGGATGTGTCCCGCGATCAGCGTTGGGGAAGAATTGAAGACACCTACGGCGAAGATCCTTATCTCGCGTCGCGCCTCGGCGTGGAGATGGCCAGGGCGATGCAGAAGGATTATCAAATCGCTTCAACGGCCAAGCACTTCGCGATTTACAGCATCGCCAAAGGAGCTCGCGAGGGACAAGCGCGGACGGATCCTCAGGCGACCTTGCATGAAGTCGAGAACATTTTTCTTCCGTCCTTCAAAGCCGCAATTAAAGAGGCCGGCATCCTCGGGGTGATGAGTTCATACAACGACTACGATGGTACACCCGTGACGGGAAGCCATTATTGGCTGACTGAGCGATTGAGAAATGAATTTGGATTTCGCGGGTATGTCGTGTCTGACAGCGCGGCAGTGGAATATCTATACAACAAACACGGCGTAGCAACTGACATGAAAGATGCCGTGCGGCAATCAATCGAAGCCGGTCTGAACGTGAAGACCAATTTTACGCCGCCCGATGACTTCGTTTTGCCTTTGCGCGAACTAGTGAAGGAAGGAAAAGTCCCGATGAAGACACTCGACGATCGCGTGCGCGACGTGTTGCGAGTGAAATTCATTTTGGGCATCTTCGATCATCCGTATGTTGACGACGCGGCTCGCGCAGAGCGGATTGTGAATTCACCGGAGCATCAGCAGGTGGCGCTGCGCGCCGCGCGCGAAAGCATCGTCCTGCTCAGGAACGATCGGCATGCACTGCCGCTCAACAAGGACATTCGCTCAATCGCGGTCATAGGTCCGAACGCTGACGACGACAATTTGACGCGTTATCGCTATGGGCCAAATGCGGTCAAGGGCATTACCGTCCTGCAAGGCATCAGAAACAAATTGGGCGAACGCGTGAAAGTGAACTATGCCAAAGGCTGTAACGTTATCGATGAACACTGGCCGCAGACTGAAGTTTTGCCGGAGCCGCTGACGGACAAAGAACGCGACGAGATCGCCAAAGCAGTCGACGCCGCGAAGAAATCAGATGTCGCGGTTGTCGTTCTGGGCGATTCACCGAATACGGTTGGTGAAACCGCATCTCGGACCAGCCTCGATTTGCCTGGCCGGCAACTTGATCTGGTCCAGGCGGTGTACGCAACCGGGAAACCGGTGACCGTCGTGCTACTAAATGGCCGCCCGATGAGCATTAATTGGATCGACAAATACGTTCCGGGAATTATCGAAGGTTGGTTTCCCGGCGCGCAAGGTGGAACAGCGATCGCGGATGTTCTGTTCGGCGATTACAATCCGGGCGGCAAACTGACGGTCACATTTCCAAAGACAGTCGGCCAAATTCCCTACAACTTTCCGACCAAGCCAGGTGCGCAATGGGAAGGTGAAAAGACACGCGTGAATGGCGCGCTTTATTTCTTTGGACACGGATTAAGTTACACGACCTTCGCGTACAGCATTCTGAAGATCAGTCCGCAGACTAGTTCGATGGTGAGCAGCATGAACGTGAACCGGCGGGGCCGTACCCCCGCCGTGAAGGAGGGCTTGAATCCCAAAATCAACGTCACCCTTGACGTCACTAACAGCGGCACCCGCGAAGGCGATGAAGTTGTGCAACTCTACACACACGAACTTGTGACCAGCGTCACTACTTATGAAAAGAACCTGCGCGGATTCGAACGGGTTCATTTGAGTCCGGGAGAAACGAAAACTGTCTCATTCACGCTTAGCCGTGACGACCTGGCGTTGTGGGATCGGCAGATGCACTTTGTCGTCGAGCCGGGAAAATTCAAAGTCATGATTGGATCAGGATCGGAAGACATTCGATTGACGGGACAGTTTGAAATTGCGAGTTCCAGGTAGACGGCTTTGCTTTATTTCTCATTCTCATCCGGCTTTATCCGGGTGTAATAGGTCTCATTAAATTCGAACCGTTTCAACGGTTTTTCAGCAGGAATTGGTTTGTGAACCGTTAAAACGGCAATAATATACTTGACTCATCGCCTTGCGGCCTTCGTGTGGATTGGTCTTATGTTCGTGTTTTTTCGTGGTTTGCTTTGCAGATGAATCACGAGAACCAAACCACG
>QHXH01000300.1 GCA_003222855.1 Acidobacteriota bacterium | reverse complement strand
TCGGACTTAGGACTTCTACCACGAGGTCGGGTGCGCCGGAGCGAAAGCCAGTCAGTGTACCCGTTGCCTCAACGCGTTCGCGACTTACGAATGCGATGTCCGGGGCCCGAACTGTATCCGGATCGGATTCGAGTTTGAAGCCGGTCTCCGCTGCGTAGACTCTTCCGAGGTTGTGCTTTTTGACATGCATATGGAGCGGCCCCGTCAGTGCAACTGTTACTTGTCCGTGCTCATCTCCAGTGGGAGACATCTGGATAAGTTCTCCTTTCACGAGTTCATAGCGATACCCGTCGTCCGGCATCTCCAGCAACTCGTCAGCGGTCATCGGCTTGGTGAGTGTTGCGCTCATGCTCGTGTTCTTCTTACGCGCTCAATGCAGGAAAGATGCCTGCGCTTCCTGCTACAAATACTCCTCAACCTTACGAACGATTTCGCGAATCTGGAAGGGACGGCCTTTGACTTTCGAAAAAGCCACGGCGTCGATCAAATACCTGGCCCGAATCATCGTGCACAGTTGGCCCAAATTCATCTCGGGGATAATGACTGTCTCGAAGTTGCTGAGCACTTCGCCGAGATTTTTCGGGAAAGGATTCAAGTGACGAAGATGCGCACTGGAAACCGACTTCCCTTCATCGCGCATTCTTTCAACGGCTGAGGTGATTGAGCCGTAGGTTGATCCCCACCCGAGCACCAGCACTTTACCTGACGCGTCGCCAAAAACTTCGACTGGCGGAACGTCCGCCGCCGCGCGATCAACTTTTTCCTGACGCAGCTTAACCATCAAATGATGGTTTTCAGGATCGTAATTGACGTTGCCGGTGATGTGCTGCTTTTCAATACCGCCGATGCGATGCTCGAGCCCCGGCGTGCCGGGCAACGCGAAGGGGCGTGCCAAGGTGACTTCATCGCGCGAATAAGGCATGAAATTATTTGGATCAGTCGCGAACTTCACTTCAATTCGCGGCAGTTTCTCGATCGCCGGCACGGCCCACGGCTCGGCGCCGTTAGCGAGATAACCATCGGACAAGTAGAAGACCGGCACCATATATTTGAATGCGAGACGCACCGCTTCGATTGCCATGTTGAAGCAATCCGCGGGCGTCGCCGGTGCGATTACAATTGCCGGGCATTCGCCGTTGCGTCCCCACACAGCCTGAAACAGATCTGCTTGCTCGGTTTTCGTGGGCAACCCCGTTGATGGACCGCCGCGCTGAACGTTGATAATTACCAGCGGCAATTCGGTCATGACTGCCAGACCGATTGCTTCCTGCTTCAGAGCGACACCGGGGCCGGATGTTCCGGTCAAGCCAACGTGTCCGGCGAAACTCGCGCCGATCGCGGCGCACACCGCGGCGATTTCGTCTTCGGCCTGAAACGTCTTTACTCCGAAGTTCTTGTGCCGAGCTAATTCGTGAAGGATGTCCGACGCCGGCGTAATCGGATACGAGCCATAGAATAAGGTCCTGCCCGCTAACTGAGCCGCGGTCACGAATCCGATGGCAGTTGCCTCGTTGCCAGTGATCTTTCGGTAACGGCCGGGGGCGATGACCGCCTTTTTGACGGTGTAATGGGTGGTGAAAACTTCAGTCGTCTCAGCGAAGTTGTAACCGGTCTTCAGCGCAACTTCGTTGGCCTTAACCAACTCGGCATTCTTTTTGAACTTCGCGTTAATCCAATTCAGGGTTGGATCGAGCGGACGGTCATATAACCAGTACAACACACCCAGCGCGAAAAAGTTTTTGCTGCGGTCAATCTCCTTGCGCGAAAGCTGCACGTTTCCTTTCAGCGCATTACGGTTCAAGGTCGAGATCGGCAGTTGATGCACGCGATAGCCGGCCAGCGATCCGTCTTCAAGAGGGTTCGACTTATAGGCAGCGTGCTCAAGATTGTCTTTGGTGAACTCATCGGTGTTGATGATTAGCGTCCCACCCTCTTCCAAATCCGGCAGGTTAACTTTCAGAGCGGCCGGGTTCATCGCCACCAGCACGTTGGGCTGATCGCCCGGCGTACGAATATCGTGACTGGAAAAGTTCAGCTGAAAACCGCTGACGCCGGGCAAGCTGCCCGCAGGCGCGCGAATCTCTGCCGGAAAATCGGGCAATGTCGAGATGTCGTTGCCCATGATGGCCGATGTGTTCGTGAACTGCGTGCCGGTCAACTGCATGCCGTCGCCTGAGTCGCCGGCGAAACGGATCGTGACCGTGTCGAGTTCTTCCATGTGTTTGTCGATGGCTTCGACTGGTGGTTCTAAGACTGCGCTCATTGTTTTGAGATGATGCCCTTCTGTTTAGAATTGCCGATTGCCCATTGCCAATTGCCGATTAGGTTTGAAATCGAAAATTGGAAATCGTAAATCGGCAATGTTGTCATCCTCCATCTACCGTGTCCATCACCTGCCGCAATGGCGGAAGGTTCATCGTCGTCTTTGGATAACACTCCGCGAGATACGTGATGATGTCAAAGACTGAAATCGATCCGCGCAAATGCCCGTCGACGACCAGCGGAATGTTGCGAAAGCTTCTTTCATTCATGAGACGCACGGCGTCGCCAATCGTTGCTTCGGGCGATAATGTTTCCACCGCCGCCTGCATCCATTTTTCAATAGGCGATTGCAGGTCAACGTCTTCGCCGGACACCTTCGTCAACAAATCCCGCTCTGTAAAGATTCCCGCTACCCGTCCATCGTCCGTGATGATTACACATCCGCCCTCGTCCTTCTTCATCGCTTCAATTGCCTGTCCCAAAGGCGTGAAGCGTGACACGGCGACATAATCGTCGGTGGGAAGAACGCTCACCTTCTGATCACAGGCATTAGGTAATTGGTTCATCAGCTGCGGCCGGGCATGCAAGTCAAATTCTGTTGGGCGAGCTTGCGTTCCGGATTTTACCACACGATTGCGTCAATCAAATGTGACGCCGGGCACACATAGCGTCCTGGAATCGTATTGCCAAGCGTGCAGGCGAAGCGGGGCGGTAGCCCGACCGTAAGGGAGGGCGTTGAACCTTATATATGAACGGCCCTTCCGTACGGTCGAGCTACTGCCCCCAGGAAAAACCAAAAGTGCAGTATCCAGGCACAAAGGGATCGGATCATTGCCGGAGCATTTCGCGTACCGGCTGCGAGAGAGCTGCCGCTATTCGGCGATTTCCCTCGTCAGTCAGGTGCATCCCGTCCCAGCACAGCGAGTGATCGTTCAAATCAACCGTCCGGCCGAGACTGACGTAGCGAAGGCGAGGCTCGCCGGCGAATCGACGACTGATCAGATTCTGCAATTCATGCTGCTGCGCAACGTGCTGGTCGGTAATGTATGGCTCGCCGACGATCAGAACTCGCTTGCCCTTTCCTAATGCCATATCTGCCGCGGCAGAAATTCGCTCACAATAAAACTGCCATTCAAGAGAACACGAAACCGATCCGGGTTTCACATTTTCAGAAGACTTGCCGGTCAGCGTTCCCAGTTGTTCTCTCAGGGACGAATCGTTCGGCTGATCAAGATGCGGCGGATTGAAAGCCACTCGGTCGTTCTCGCCCATGAGCTTCCGTTTCCAGATAGTCAGTTTATCAACCGTGAGGGAGGGCAACAGCGGAAGATAACCGGTTGCTGCAAAAATTGGCGACCGGTGTCGAAAGTTGAAGTAATTCGGCGCCTTCAGATCGTTGTATCCGCTGTAGAGCACGACGAGA
>QHXH01000299.1 GCA_003222855.1 Acidobacteriota bacterium | reverse complement strand
GGCTAGTGCCTCGTCATGAATCTTGATCACACGCTCGAAAGGCGTATTATGCGGAAGCGTTCCCGCTCTCCAGTGGCAGAAGATGGACTTTCACACGGAGATACAATATGAAAGTGTTCTTGAGTTCGACGCATCTTGACTTATCAGATTATCGAAGTAGAGCTACCGAGGCGATTGAGCGTCTTGACCAACAAGTCGGACGAATGGAAGTCTTTGGTGCCCGACCTGAAGGCGCACGAGAGGCAAGTTTACGGGAAGTCGAAACCTGCGAGTTGTTCGTCGGGATATATGCTCACCGGTATGGATATCAACCTGCCGGTTCCGACATATCAATAACCGAGGCTGAGTACCGGCAGGCACAGCGACTCGGAAAACCAATCTTCTGTTTTGTCGTCAAAGAAGATTACCCCTGGCCGCCTACAATGATCGAAGAAGAACCTGGCCGGACTAAGCTGAGGGCCTTTAAGACCGAGATCGAAACCAGCTTGGTCCTTGAGAAGTTTACAAGTCCCGACGATCTTGCTCTAAAAGTTGCCACTTCCCTGGGTCGGTACATTACTCAGTCATTTGAACCGCTCGTGCATGAACTCAAAGGTCTAATCGAGCGGAACGCTGATGCCTCCTCAGATAAGCGGCAAGCTGTCGCCGACGCTTTGTCTGCTGCCGTTGAAATCGCAAATCGCACCCTCCAATACTTGCGAGAGCCTCCTCCTCCATCTGACAAAAAGTCCCAAAAGGAAAATGAACTATCGCAGGCCTGGCAGGCTGCAGGATTCAAGCTTCTTGCACTCCCGGATCCGCCAACTGATTTAGCCAATAGGTATTTCATAAAAGCCGAGTATTGGTCCAATCCTGAGCTTTGGACGGATAGGCGGGTCGATGAAGCGCGGATTCGCATTGATGAGATTGCTAATGAATCGCGGACAGTTTTACTTGGACAATTTCAGTGAACACCAGCCTTGGACTAACACATCGATAACGCTGCTGCCAATAACTCATCGAAGGAGAAACTTCAATGCCTCCAATGACTATCGATACCGGAAACACTGCTTTCATGCTTTTGTGCTCCAGCCTCGTCATGCTGATGACGCCGGGACTGGCCTTCTTCTATGGCGGACTCGTCGGTCGCAAGAACGTGCTGGCGATCATGATTCAAAGCTTTGTGTCCATGGGTTGGACCACCGTGCTTTGGTGGGCGTTTGGTTTCTCAGTCTGCTTCAGCGGCGACATGAAAAGCGGCACTGATTTCTTTGGCATCCTCGGCAATTTTCACTGGGCGTTTCTGCGGGGGATCACCCTGGACACGCCGTCTCTGATTAATTATTCAATCCCGATGATCGTGTTCTGCGCTTATCAGATGATGTTTGCGATCATCACGCCGGCGCTGATCACCGGCGCGTTTGCGAATCGCGTTACGTTCAAAGCTTATATGCTTTTTCTTACAGCCTGGCTGGCGCTGGTTTACTTTCCGTTTGTGCACATGGTTTGGGGTGGCGGCGTGATGGCGAGTTGGGGCGTGCTCGATTTCGCGGGCGGCATCGTCGTTCACAACATCGCCGGCATCGCGGCGCTGGCTTCGGTGCTGTACGTGGGCAGACGCAAGGTTGCTGATGCCGGCCCACACTCAATTCCACTCGTCGCTCTGGGCACTGGCTTGCTCTGGTTCGGATGGTACGGCTTTAACGCGGGCAGCGAGTTCCGCGTCGACTCAGTCACGGCTGTGGCTTTTCTCAATACCGATCTCGCGGCCAGCTTTGCGGCGATCGCGTGGCTTTGCATGGACTGGATGACCACGAAGAAACCAAAGTTCTTAGGTCTGTTAACCGGCGCGGTCGCTGGACTGGCAACGATCACGCCGGCAGCCGGTTATGTTTCGCCGGCCACGGCTTGTCTGATCGGAATCGTGGCTGGTGGAGTTTGTTTTTATGCCGTGGCGCTGAAGAACAAGTTGAAATGGGACGACGCGCTCGACGTGTGGGGCGTGCACGGTGTCGGCGGCTTCCTCGGTATCGTTCTCTGCGGCGTGTTCGCGACGACCCTGTTCAATCCGGCCGGCGCGGATGGCCTGCTGCGCGGCAACAAGCATTTCTTTCTCGTGCAACTTGGCGCGGTGCTGCTTTCTTCTCTCTGGGCCTTTGTCTTTACTTACGCGATGCTTTGGATCATCGATCGAATCACGGCAGTTAAAGTCGATGAAGCTGGAGAGACCGCCGGCCTCGATATGGCGATCCACGGCGAGGCGGCCTACGTTGAAAGCATTTGAGTAGTGAGCGAGCGCACCTACGACGCGGCGGTTGTCGGCGCAGGAGTGTTTGGCGCCTGGACAGCCTATCAACTGCAACGGACGGGAAAGCGGGTGGTGCTGCTTGACGCCCACGGCTCGGGCAACAGTCTTTCAAGTTCCGGTGACCAGTCGCGCATCATTCGGACCGGCTATGGCGGCGATGAAATCTATACACGCTCGGCCCAGAGGTCGCTGCAACTATGGAAGGAGTTTTTCGCTCGCTGTGAAGAAACGCTCTTTCATAGAACTGGTGTCCTATGGTTGGCGCATGAAGACGATCCCTATCCGATAAGAACCCGCCAGACTTTCCACAATTTAGGAATTCCAGTTGAGGAGTTAACGACTTCTGATCTCGGAGAGCGTTATCCGCAGATTAGTCTGAAACGAATCTCCTGGGCAATGCTTGAGAGAGACGGTGGAGTTTTGTCCGCGCGGAGGGCGGTGCAGGCTGTGGTTGGCGAAGCCGTGCGAATCGGCGTCGAGTATTTGCAGCAAGAGGTTGGGGGCACGGGCGTCCTGCCCGTGAATCACGCGCAGGATGCGCGTGTCACAAGACCGAAGGTCGATTATATCGTGACCGCAAATGGCCGCCGTATCTCAGCCGGCTCATATGTGTTTGCCTGCGGTCCCTGGTTGCCGAAAATCTTTCCGGATGTGTTGGCTGATCGAATTCAACCAACTCGGCAGGAAGTTTTCTACTTTGGTGCTCCCGCGGGCACAAACAGTTTCACCTCGCCGGCTTTACCAACCTGGATCGACTTCAAAGACGAAGCGTATGGCATTCCGGATTTGGAAGGTCACGGCGTCAAGGTAGCGATCGATCGACATGGGCCACGGTTTGATCCTGATCACGGCGATCGACTCGTGAGCGAAGAGGGTCTGGCTGAAGTACGTCGATATCTCGCTGAGCGTCTGCCCGACTTAAAGGACGCGCCAGTTATTGAAGCGCGCGTCTGCCAGTACGAGAACACTTCGAACGGCGACTTCCTGATCGATCGTCATCCGGAATTTGAGAATCTTTGGTTAGTAGGGGGCGGTTCGGGTCACGGGTTTAAGCATGGCCCAGTGGTGGGTGAATATGTTGCTGCCAGAATAGACGGGAGCAATGAAGGCATTGAGCCGAGGTTTAGTTTGGCGAGTAAAGGGCGCGAGCATCAGCGCGCTGTTTACTAATCGAGATGATCAATGATTCGACGGGAGAGACTTTGCACAGGAAGGCCGAGGTTCTCATTCACACCCGGCTTCAGGAGTCTGTCGGAAAAATGAATTTCTCTGTGCAAACTCTGTGATGCTTTGGGTCTCTGTGGTGAAATTACCAGGAAAAACATTCACCACAGAGGCACGGAGCTTACACAGAGAACCACGGAGGACTTTTTTCCGATAGAGTCCTTCAGCCGGGTGATCGGGCGCGTCAGGAAGAAGGAGGAAACCGTTCTAAACGGTTTCCAGATCTTCGCTTGGCGCAGTTCACCTGGCTAGAGTAAGCCAAGTGTGGATGAGGCCTCATCAATCGGCAACTACACCGCTGCCACCGCAACTTCCGCTGCTTCGGCCAGGCGCTTGACGATCACGAGCGTGATGTCATCAGCCGCGGGTGTGCCCTGGCAAAATTTTGTGAGCGCGGATTCGAT
>QHXH01000298.1 GCA_003222855.1 Acidobacteriota bacterium | reverse complement strand
ACCCTTCGCCGGTGTCCGTAACGGTGGCTGGTTATCCACGGTGACGCTGATTTCATTCGGAGAAGAAGTGATGGCTACCTGGCGGTAAGCGGGGTTCAGTTTCTTGAGGCGCCCTCGAGCGATATCTCGCGTCACGAAGTTCAGCTTCCCCACCGCGTCCTCGATCACCTCATTCACATTGTCGCTGTCGGTTTCGTCTAGGATGTAGGTTCCATCCAGGCCCGACTTCTGTGCTGCAGCTAGTGTGCTTGAGCCGAGAAAGATCGCACTGCACAGCATGACGAGGCAAAGTGTCGACACGAAATTAGTCATAGCCATTTTTCTCCTGGGCCGGGGACGAGCGATATTCTGTCGTGAGTTTTCATCATTCGAGCATCAGAAGGTATCCGCCGGAGCCAATCCGCCGCTACGACGCAAGCGTGGGATTTTTCGATGCCCCCTACGAGTCGCTGCTCGTTACCTCGTTGGAGAGAGCGATACATGACTAACCGCGGATTACGCGGATCTCGCAGATTTATCTGTAGCGGCGGTCTACGACCGCCGAAAACATTCTCACTGAATTAAACGTTGAGCGCCTGCTCGCGAACGCTTTCGGAGTTGACGTTTGCTTACAAAACTCCAACTGCAATCCATGCTCCATTCGATCGATTGTGATCTTGCCGATGGGAACCGGCGGCGAAGATGATTCACATATGAAATTCTTCCTTCTTCCTTTCCAATTTCTGTTTGCTGCCCTACTTCCTCCTTCTTAATTCGTACTTCTTCCTTTTTTTCGCCTTTCTGCTATTTTTCCGCGCTTCTTCATGAGGATCAGCGAAAACCGCGATCTGATCCTAGTCTGCTTCAAAGCCCTGCTGCTTAAATTTTAGTGATTTGCAGTTTTCTGTCACGGTCCTCACCACTTGTTCGGTCGCACCATTGGGGATGGTAGCGTCGATTTCCAATGTCACCCGCACTTCAGCTCCAACCACGCTGTTTAAGTGTGAGATGACTTCATCTGCGATTTGGCTCGCATCTCGGCCTGCGCGCTCGGCGTCAAGTTCGACAGTGCCGTGAAAACGTCGCGGAGCTTTCGGACCTTTCCCTTTTTCCTCGCCCTTTTCTTGTTCGCTAGTTTGCTCTACAACACCTGCCGCTGAATCACCACGACTGGCGGTTTCCGCTTCAATCTGTCTTTTGGCTACTTCGGGCTTAACTAACAATCCAGTATCGTTTTCAGAGATGGAAACATTCTGGCCGCCGCGAAGACCGCGATATCTGCCCGCTGTCTCGTCGAGACTCTCAGCGTAAGCGAATGAATCCTCAGTCCATGTGAGCAAGGTTAGGCCATCGCGTACGGCATTCATCAGAACTGCGGAGTCTGCGAGTCTCGGAAGATAAATGTAGCGCGCGAAATCATCGACCAATTGTCGAATGGCGACATGATCACCGCGCCAAAGCGGAACGCGATCCAGTTCCATTCTTAAACGATTCGCACCCAAGCTCGGGATGAGCAGTTCTTCGTTAACAATTTTCTTGCTAGCGCGTACAGCGAGGTTCTCGCTGCCTGAAAGCCGAAGAGCTTGCCATTCGATTTGCGACTGCGCGCTGCTTTGCGTGGGCAAGAGTAGCCACTGGTACGTCTCTGGTAATCGCGCGGTCACAGCGCTATCCGCTGCATTCTTTTGCGTTTCAGCCGATCGGACTTGAAATGGCGAAAGATCGAGGCTCTCCTTCTCATCAAGGATTGATTCCCAAGCGAGATATTTTCGCGTCGCCTCGTCCAAGTCTTGGAGCCGAACTTTATCTGCCGCCAGGAATACAAGCGTGTTTCGATAAATGCGCGGCGTGTTCCCTCGCGTTTCGAGTATTGATTTCGCAGCTAGCTCCGCGGCATTGCCGGCCTCTTTCGTGTAAACATCGTCAATTCCCAACACAACGAGCCGGGCGTCGAGATCATCGGGTACCTCAGCACTGGTTCGTGGCATCGGATGCACTCGTGAAAAGTTTCCGGCCTTGCCAAGATCGCGACGCAGCCGTCGATCAAGTTCCATCGCCATCTTGTCGGGATCACGCTTGAGTTGCTCAGCGCGGTCCTCTGCTAATTTAGTGACTGTCGGCTGTGTCGAGTACCAAACGCGCGGACCATCTTGGTAAAGATAAGTTGCTGCCGCGGTAAGACGACGCAATGCATCGACGAAGTGCGACGGCACTTCGCCCGGCATCACGCAACCGAGTTTCACTCGGCGATCTTCCAGTCCGCGATGAGCCGCGGTCGCTGTCGGAGCGGAGCCAAGATAAATCGTGCGCGCCACACGCCGCGTCGCGTGCAGCTTTCCAGTCTTTCTCGATTACAGGAACCCAGTTGTCTGAGAGGTAACGCGTCAGCTCGAATTGTACTCGTGGATCATCGATCGGGATCATGCACGGCAAGATCAGTGGATTGCGATCTCCCTTCTCCCACAAGGAATGAATGACCGACGCCATCAAGCGCAACACGCCGCGGGTTCGTTGAAACTTCAGCAGTGTTGACCAGTCCGTATAAAGGCGGTCGAAGATTTCTGGGTGAATCGGATATGCGGCCTTCAACCGCATTTCGTATTCGCTGTCGCGACACTCTGGCGGAAACTCGGCGTGTTGCGCTCGATAGAGATCGGCGAATGCGCGCGCAACCACGTCGCGCTGCTTAAAATGTTCCGGCCCTGCAAGCGGCTCGAACAATCTTCGCCGCACGATCTCAAAGCTCTCCTCGGCTGTCGCTGGTCGCCACGACGATTCCACGCGACCGATTACGTTACGAAGGCGGTCGAGCGCTTCCCGCCCGCGCACACCTCCGACTTCCGCATCATCAGCTTGCGCATGCGGCGACACACCGGTGTCCGATGCAGGCAAGGAAATTACGAGCAGACAATTCTTTACCAGCTTCGCCGATTCTGTGAGCGCCTGCGCAAAAGTGAACTGCGTTTCAAAGCCGCCGGCCGGCAAGTCACTTTGGTCATGAAGCTGCCGCGCATAAGCTACCCACTCATCGATGAGGATGAGACACGGTCCGTACTCGTTGAATAGCTCACGCAGCGTGTCGCCAGGACTGGTTGCCTTTTGATCATCCGCTTCGATCCGCTTGAACGCCTTCTTTCCGCCGAGTTGATAGGCAAGCTCGCCCCACAACGTTCGGACAACTGTGCCGTCCGGCTTGGTCGATGGGGTGCTCGGCGAAATTTTTGTTCCCACAAGCACGACCCGCTTCGCCTTCGGCAAAGTCTTCACGTCGGCTTCGGCCATTACCGTATCGACGCCAGCCAATTCCCCAGGAGTTGCGCCGGAAAACAAATGATAGAGCGCGAGCATCGAATGCGTTTTGCCGCCGCCGAAGTTGGTTTGCAGTTGTACCACAGGATCACCACCGGCTCCGGAGATGCGTTGCACCGCGCTGACAAGCAATCGGCGCAAGCTTTCCGTCAGATAAGTGCGCCGGAAGAACTCGGTTGGCTTGCGATATTCATCCGTTCCTTCACCGAGATGCACCTGCCAGAGATCAGCGGCAAACTCGGCTTGCTGATAACGCCCACTCGCAACGTCCTTGTGCGGAGTGACGACTTCGCGCCACGGTGGCAACGCACCCGCAGCCGCTGTTTCGATCAACGAGCCAGCAGCCTTCCGCTTTTCACCACGGACCTGTTCATCGAAGCGGAGCCGCAGTAGCTCCATCTTCATTTTTTCTAGTTCAGCCGATTGCGGTGCAGAGACCGCGGTCAGAAGTCTTCCGATACTGTCGAATACGCGGTAAGCATCATCAGTGCTGAACGGTTGTTGATGCGCCCATTTGTTTCGCGCATCGCGCAGCTCGCTCACGAGACTTCGCTCGGCTGGCCCGAGAGTTTTGCGGAAGACATTGTTCCAGGAATTCCACAGAACACCCAGGAGCATGGCCACGTCCCACTCCGGCTTCCCTTTCTTCTCCACGAACTTGAGTTGCTGTTGGGTGAGGTTCCGTTTGGTCTCTTCAAACCAAGTCTGTTCGCCGTACTCCGTCTTCAGCTCGCGCTCGACGAAAGGCGCCAAACCTTCACGTAATAGCTCCATCGCTTTGCCGACTCGCTCGTAATTCGTGATTGCCATGGCTTCTCGTTAAACCAACTCTTGTTGCACTGGAACAGCCGACGCTTGCTCCTTCGCTAGTCGGAGAATCTCTGGCCAGCTTTGCACGAGCGCATTGTAAGATAGCGCTTCCGCTGCGCGCTTCTTCCGCTCGCAGAGCGTGTACAAGCGATAGCAAAGCGCGCGCGCAGTTTCCGCTTTCGATCCAAGCTTTGTCACGATCTCGGCTGCGGCGGATTCGCCACTTGTCTCAAGCGCACGGATCAGGTGATGAACAATTTCCCAATGCGTGAGGCGAAAGTCAGTCGTCGGATCCCAGTCGACTGATAACTCGTTAGGCCTGAGCAATCGCACCTTGCCGGCTTTGGAATGCGCAACTCCGGCTTCTACAATTCCGTCCACGCTGGTGTTCTTGGCCTTCGACAGGATTTCAGCAACGCCAAACTCGCCGTCGGCGAATCCGTACTGATCGAACCATGCCAGCGCCCATCGACTGTCGGAATCGAAATCGCCTTCCTGTTCGGCGAGCGCGGTGTCGAGCGTTTCATTGATGAGCAATAGCGCCTCGCGCACAGAGAGCGGTTTTCCTTGGGCGTCGAGCACTTTCGAGTAGCGGGTAAACACAGCCATGCCCGGGCCGATTGCTCCTTGAGCCAGATCAACCGGCGCGATGTTGCCCGCCTGCAAGTGCCGTACCGATTCTGCTAGCTCCTGCTGGAGCGCTGCTGCGAACTCCTTACGCGTCACGGTCGGCGCATCCGCTGCACGTGGACGGCAGACGAGCACTATGCTTGAGGCAAGTGCGTTCGTCGCCGCTTTAAGTTTGTCAGTCACCTCCGTGCGCATTGGCCACGTGCCGCTCACACCGAACCCTGCGCGAATCACTGCATCTAGAAATGTTTCCCACCCGCTGCTATGCGTTCCGATATCACTTCTGCTCTCGGACTGCTTGAATGCATAATACATCGTAACGGGGAACGACGGATGTCCGTTTTGGGCAAGTTGCTGCATAGCCTGCGTCATTCCCTTCAGAAAGAAAGCCTCCGCTTTTGCCACGCTACCATGACGATAGGCTGTAGCGACGAGCTCTTCAGCCTTCGGCACCGCAACAGTGGCGAAGAGATCAGGTATTACATGTCGAAGAGACCTACGAAGCCAGACGTAGAAAAAGTCAGACAGATCTGCGTATGCTATGTTGTCGTAGTATGGCGGGTCTGTCGCGACAATCTTTCCATCGCTGAGTACCTGTTTAGCCGCATCAAGCTGTTCTGCCTTACCGCTGCATCGCGGGTCGCAATTGAGTAAGCCATCGGCGATCGATTTGATGCCGCCACTGAAATTCCCACTAGCGCCCCCAATGGGATTGCTTTCAGCGTAGTCCCACGTCATTGGTATCGCTTGGCGGCTGAACGTGTTGATCGGATGTTGCCGCAATAACGCCCACGAGCATATGGATGACGAACGGTCCGCCAGCTTGCTAACAGCGAGGCTGAGATACACACCTATCGCATCCGCATACGACATCGGGCCGTTCGACTCCTTTGCAGCTCGGGGCGGCGCATCGGCACGGACGCGCTCCATCGTTTCACCGACGAGTTGAGAAAATGTTGTCAAAGCTACTACTTGCCGCGGTGTGAAAAGATCGCCCCAAGTAGTAAGGCCATAAGGAACACAGGTACCGCCAGTGAGACGCGGCGGGACGGCACCTTCGGGTTTCCAATCTGGTATTGCTTTGCGTGCGGCAGCCTCTTGCTCGGCCAGCGGTGATAAAAAAAACCTGCCACGGTCGCCCGCTGCGACGATAGCCATAAGACGCGCGCTCAGCCGTCCGGCCTTGCCCTCCGCTTTGATATAGTCACCGGCTATCGGTGCACCGGACATTAGGCATTGGAAATTCGCGCCTCGTCCGAGCTTGGTCCCAGCTTTGGCTGCATCGACGTTCTTCGGTTGGCCGAGTTTGACGTTGAACCGGTAACCGTCACTTTCAATTACTGGCTCTACCCAAGCTTCCTTTCCCGGCTTAATCGAAAGCATGAAAGTTGAAACGAGCGGCACGTCCACGTTCCGAAACGCAGGATTCGGGCTCTTCACCGTCCGCGCCCAGAGCCACGCGGTCACCGTGAGTTTTTGCCCAACGAGGGCTTTTAGGTCGGGCCGCTCCCTCGCCATAGCAGCCGTAATCTCAATCTTCGGGTACAGATAACCGATACGCTTCTCCGCCTCCTCTTGCATCCATTGCCCGTAGTAGCGAACGTCCTCCGCGAGCCCTTGCGCGCCTTTCCAAGTCTTCGTGCCGAGCTGGCCTTTGTGCGCGTCCGGATTCAGCGGCGGTTTGCCGGCGAACTTCGGCGGAATCTC
>QHXH01000297.1 GCA_003222855.1 Acidobacteriota bacterium | reverse complement strand
CTGGGCAATCACCAAACCAGCGATCGTGGTAAAGTCATCGGCCTCGATCTCCATGTCAAACAAGCGCTCAATTTTTCCAATCTCAGTGCCGCCCAGAACCTCATAAGCGCCATTGCTCGCGGGGACGATCTCCTCAGGCTCTTCGCCGCTGATGTCCTCGTCTTCGATCTCGCCGACGATTTCTTCGAGGATGTCTTCGACGGTCACCAATCCGGCCACGCCGCCGTATTCATCCACTACCATCGCCAGATACGCGTGCGCCTTTTGCATCTCGCGCAACAACTTGGCGACTGGTTTGGTTTCCGGCACAAAATAAACGGGCCGGATAAATGGGCCAATCGGAGAATCGGCTTTGCCCATCGAAAGTGACGGCAGCAGATCGCGCACGTAGATAATACCTTCCACGTTGTCAATCTGATCGCGATAGACCGGCAGGCGAGAATGGCGAGATTCAATGATTACGTTGCGCGCTTCCCGAACTGTAGCTATTTTCGGGAGCGCCACAATTTCGGTGCGCGGCGTCATGACTTCAGCAACTGTTGTGTCGCCAAACTCAATCGCCGACTGAATCAGCTCTCGTTCCTCCTCTTCGATGATTCCTTCGGCTTCGCCCACGTCGATTAAGGCTTCTATATCATCGCCATCATCATCCTCTTCTTCGTCGTGTGCCTCTTCAATCTCGTCTTGTTGGCGCAGCCGGTCGAATGAGCGATGCCAGGGTTCGGCGACGAACCTCAGCGCGCGATAAAACGGTCGCAGCACGGGCAACAGCTTCAACAACTTTCCTTCAGGATTGCGCAGCGATAAGAATCGCGGAATCAGTTGACGAAAGATGCCGGCAAGTATTAGCCCCGACGCCAGTGAAATGAAAAGCGCGAGTCCGTTACGGGCGAACAGTTGCAGCGAGATATAGGTAATCAGGACCGAGAAGATGACCAGCTGTATCTGAATCGCGGCCGAGAGGGTCATGCTGAAGCGCGCGCGGTTCTCGAGAATCTCAGAAAGAAACGGAGCGTAGCGAGCGTTGGGATGCTCTTCGGTTTCAGTGGCCAGTCGCCTGAGTCCGATGTCGCTCAGTTGGCCGAAAGCCATGTCCACACTGGCCAGAAAAGTGAGCGCCAAAAGCAAGATCGCGCTGATGGCTAGTTCGATTTCCATAGGAGACAGTAAATGGTAAATCGTAATCGGGAAATAAACAAAATGGGTGTTGTCTTGTTCGGAGTTCCGCCTTCAGGCGGCCGGCTCTAAACCTTCCGCCTGAAGGCGGAACTCCAAACTAGATCCCCAGTTTCTTTCGCAGTCTCAATTCGAGCCGGCTCATCTCACCATCATCAGCTTCGTGATCATGACCGCTGAGATGAAGGAGGCCGTGAAGGATCAATTGCTGCACTTCATTTAAAAAGGTCAAGCCATTCTCCCTGGCCTGCGCCGCCGCGCGTTCGACTGAGATTACAACTTCGCCAAGCTGTGATTGATTGTCAGTTTCGAAATCTTCCGCTTTCGTGGGAAAAGAAAGTACGTCCGTGGCGTAGTTCTTACCACGAAATTGCCGGTTGAGTTTTTTGATCTCAGCGTCACTGACGAACACAATTGAGGCTGTTTGATGGGCCCGGCCAATTGCTCGTAATGCGTGCTCGGTGAATTTCAGCCATTCCTTGCTGTCAATTTTGCGAGCTCGTTGACGATTGATGACTACGATCATTGATGTACGGTCTGAGCGTTATGTTTATAGGTGGCCCGGACTCTAAAGACAACTCAAGCTCCGTAGGAGCGAAATACACATCACGCTCCTCTGGAGCTGGATCAAAATAATAGCTGGGTAACTATAAACATTTCGCCTCTAACGAGGCTGGACACTACATCTCGCTCTTCTTGGTATGGGTCTCGTAGGCCTTAATGATCATTTGCACCAGCTTGTGGCGGACGACGTCTCTATCGCTGAAGTAGACGAACTCGATGCCTTCGATGCCGGCCAAAACCCTTTCAGCTTCGACCAGGCCGCTCCTTTTGCCGGTGGGTAGATCGATTTGGGTGACATCGCCGGTGATTACGGCCTTTGAGCCAAAACCGATTCGCGTCAGAAACATCTTCATCTGTTCGCTGGTGGTGTTCTGTGCTTCGTCAAGGATGACAAACGCGTCAGACAACGTTCGGCCACGCATGAACGCGAGCGGCGCGATCTCGATCACTTGCTTCTCTAACAGTCGCGTCACGCGCTCGTAATCGACCAGATCGAAAAGCGCGTCGTACAGCGGCCGCAGGTAAGGATCGACTTTCTCCTGAAGATCGCCGGGAAGAAAGCCGAGCTTCTCGCCGGCTTCAACGGCCGGGCGCGCGAGCACAATGCGGTTGACCTGCTTCTGCATCAGTGCCTGCACAGCCATGGCCACGCCCAGGTAAGTCTTGCCCGTTCCCGCCGGACCAATCCCGAAAACGATGTCGCGTTGCTGGATTGCTTCCACGTATTTGCGTTGGGTCGCCGATTTCGGAGCAACTTGTTTCTTTCCTGCTGGACTAAAGCGCGAACGCGTGAAGTAATCCCGCAGGCTATACGCTCGATCCTCGGCAATTTGTGCAAACGCTTCCCGCAGTTCCTTATCGGTGAATTGACGACCTTCAGCGAATAGCTCGGAAAAATCCGCCAGAATGCGCTCGACGGTTTCGACGTCCTTCGGATCGCCGTCAACATTCAGACTATGACCGCGCCCGTTGATTTGAACATCGAGCAGCGACTCGAGGTATTTAATGTTTTGGTCGTGAACGCCGAACAGCGTTTCCAGGCCTCTGGGTGGAAGCTCGATTTGTTTCAACTTACGAAACTATCTCCTGGATTTTTGATGGCCGGACTGAGGGTATGAGCGACGAAAATCTCTTTCCGCATAAGTATGCATCGGACGCTACTACACCGGAGAGTCGAGTGTCAAACATCATGCCTGTTAGACAGTGTCTTATTCTGACTATGCGTATCTTTGCGCCTTGCCGTCTTTGCGTGAGATTGACTCTTAATGCAGGACGGTTCACGCAAAGGCGCAAAGGCGGCAAAGAAAAACCGCAAAGTAAGACACTGCTTTCTGTTTTTCGGATTACCGCACAGTAACGTCGTAGCCCTGCTGCAAACCTAAGACGAATTTTTCCCAGGTGCGTTTGAAGGCAGTCATATCTCTGACCGCCAACACGCGCATTAAAGTTTTGTAGCCGCTCTTGTCATCTTTCCGTTGATTGACGAATTCGCGATAGAACTTGACGAGCAAGCCACGCTGTTGGAGGTAATAGCAGAGATAACGTGACTGACCGTAGTTTGTGCCTTTGTCGTCATTATAGAAGGCCCGCGAATCGAGAGACATGAGATCTTTAAAAGATCGCACATTGCCCGCTTTGATCGCCGCCTGCAAGCCCGGCAGACGCCAGTTCGTATAGCCATGAATGTGGCCGTTGACTTCGCCGCTCTGCTCGTAAAGCGAGCCCAAACCTTCGTTAAACCACGGTGGGCAATCGGGAAAGTTCGCTTCGACAAACG
>QHXH01000069.1 GCA_003222855.1 Acidobacteriota bacterium | reverse complement strand
GGATCTCTCGTGAGATAACTGTCACGCATGATGGAGTAATTCCCAAGGTAGAGAGATCCTTCGGTCCCAAGCATTCGAGGCTCAGGATGACATGCGCGTGGGAGTCGAATGTAGAAGACGCGACCCCGTCTGCTTCCCTATTTGGGTTTCTTTCACGATATCACCTTAACTTCGCACGCAGTTTGGCAAGTGCGCGCATAAGATCGACAATCAGGGCCGACCGTTTGCTTGCTAAGCCGGCATTGATTTTGCCATCGGTTTAAGGAACACTTCCGAGTTAATGCAGCACGTTACCGCGTTTACATCTCCACAAACTGTCCCGGCTGCGCCGGTTGCGGCTCCGAAACGTAGCTTGTGGATCCTGAATAGCTGGCGCGACCTGATTCTGTATGTCGGGACGCCGCTTTTACTGGTGCCGATGTTCGCGCTGGCCCAGGCGCGCTGGAGCGCGCAAGACATTTACATTTTCGTGGCAGCGTTCGGGGCCACCGGCCACCATCTCCCGGGAATGATCCGCGCCTACGGCGACCGTGCGCTCTTCAAACGGTTTCGTTGGCGATTCATTTTCGCGCCGATCTTTTTGGTCGCAGTCTGCGTTGCTTTTACCTGGTGGGATCTGAAAGGAATCGTTTTGGTGGTCTTCTTTTGGGGTGTCTGGCACGGAATGATGCAGACGTATGGGTTTTGCCGAATTTACGACGCAAAGACGGGCTCCTTCGCTGCGCTGACGCGCCGGCTCGATTTCGCTACTTGTGCCATCTGGTTTGCGGCGGCGGTGCTTCTTTCCTCCCAACGCATGGCTGATACGCTCGAAACCTATTATGCGAGCGGAGGTCCGTTTATTGCTCCAGCGCTCTTGCGCGGCGCCCAACAAATCATGTTCGCGGCCGCCATCGCGACTTCAGTCCTGTTCTTGGCAAATTTCGTGCGGATGTGGACAATCGGGAGGCGACCGAACCCGGTTAAACTGGCACTACTTAGTACCAGCATTGCCTTCTGGTGGTATTGCAATAATGGAGTAACCAACATCTTGGCCGGCATCGCCCTGTTCGAGGTGTTTCACGACGTGCAGTACCTCTCGCTCGTCTGGATCTACAATCGCAGCCGCGTAGAAAAGGACAGCTCCATCGGCGGATTTATGCGGTTTGTGTTCCGCCGCAGCGGCTCGTTAGTCGGGCTCTATATCGGGCTTGTCTTTGCCTACGGTTCTCTCGGGTATTTTAAGGAAACGGAAATCGAAACGATCAAGCACTTCCTTACTGGTGTGGTGGCAGCATCTGGCCTTCTGCATTTCTACTATGACGGATTCATCTGGAAAGTGCGCGAGCGCTCGACGCGGGAACATCTTGGCCTGGCTGGCGGAAGCGTATCTGCAGGATCAAGCGAAATTCTGCCTAGCTGGCTCCTGCACGGGTTAAAATGGGTGACGGTATTTGTGGTTCCACTCGGTGCGCTTTGGATCGGGCAAACGCGGAGTACCACACCGGAAGTGGAGCGCGCTGCGTCGGTGGTGCAGGACGTGCCCGCGAGCGTCCGCGCACGCGTTAGGTACGGCTCGGCTTTAGACAAGGCGGATCGCTTCGATGAAGCCGGGGAGCAATACCGAATCGCACTGCGCATGAATCCGACCGCGGAAAGGGCGCATTACGGGCTAGGGCACGTTTTCCTCGCGGAATCGAAATTGAACGAAGCCGCCGGCGAGATGGAAGAGGCTTTGCGCGAGGATCCGCGCAATGGCGAATTTCATTCCGATTACGGTTACGTTCTCGAGCGCCTCGGTCGCAAAGATGACGCCACTGCTGAGTACGAAAAAGGTACGCAGCTAAATCCGAAGTCCGGGAAGGTGCATTACAACTACGCGATGTTTCTTGCTCTCAACGGAAAGCCCGATCAAGCCATCGAGGAGTTTCAGATTGCGCTGAAGCACAATCCGAACCATCCCGAAGCGCATTACCATCTCGGCTTAGTGCTCTTTACGAAAGGCGACCTTGAAGGGGCGAAAATACATTACTTGGAAACTCTGCGCCTCGACCCGAAAGCTCCGGTCCATAATAATCTTGGGGTTGTCTATATGCGGTTGGGGCAAACCTCGCAGGCCATCGCGCAATTTAACGAGGCGTTGCGTATGCGGCCGGATAACGCAACCGCTGCGGAAAATCTTCGCTTCGTCCTGAGCAGAGAGACGCCCGGCAGTTCGACGCCGCCCTGAGTCTTTTGCCGTCTGCCGCGTTGCATCTTGATCTGGGGTTCAATATAGAGTCGAAGACTTACAGAGGTCAGATAGGGGCTCTGACCTCTAATTTAATCGCGCTGTGTTCGAGCCTCTGCGTAGCAAATCTGTCAAGATTTGTAGTTCTTCGCTGTTTTAAGTGGGTAGGATTGCGGAGGTATCGATGTTGAGCTTGCCGGTGTTCCAGTAAGCGATGGTGCGTAGATAGAGGAAGTTTCGGAAGCCGCGGGCGCGGCGCTTGGCGAGTTGGATGATACCGTTGATCGCCTCGATGGCTCCCTGCGTGAGACGGCTGTCGAAGTAACTGACGATCCCGTTCCAATACTGGCGGATGGTTTGCGCCAGTTTCTTAAATGGCTCAAGGCGACTGCGAGCAGCCCATCGGCACCAGCAGCGCAATAACTCGGCTCCGTCGGCTTTCGATGCGCCATAAACGTCCTGGAGCGCGCTGCGCAGAGCCAGGGCTCGTCCGATCGGTTTATAAGTCTTGGCCAGCGTCGCGCGTTGGAGTTGTTGCTCAGCTGAGAGATTCCAGTGGTTGCCACGTAGAACCCAAAGACTGCCCTTAAGCTGTGCTCCGTTGCGCTGCATTTTGCGGCGCACTTCATCCACGGCTTCTCCAGCCATGACCATGACGTGGTAGCGGTCGTAAACGATCTGAGCGTTGGGGAAGTTCTCCCTCACTCCCTTGGCGTAGCAATGGAGCATATCCATCGCCACCCAACGGATTGTTGCCGGATCCCCTCCATGGGCTTGCAGTTGCTCACAAAAGCTGCGCACCGCGTTGCTATCGCGCCCCGGACCCAGGTAGAGCACTGCGCGCGTGTCCATATCCATCACCACTGTGACGTAGCTGCGGCCGCGCCGAGCGCTGGTCTCATCAATCGCGATGGCTTTAACCTCGCTCCAATCCTTCTCGGCATGAGCTCTGTCCACCAGCCGGCGGATCAGCCGCCAAAGTCGTGTATCCTCCTCATCCACCATCTGCGCCACGTCACTCACCGGCATCTCCGCCGCCAGCAACATCACCATGGCTTCAAAGAGAAGCGTAAAGCCACTTTCCGCACTCGCCCAAGGAACCTCGCTCAGTCGCACACCATGCCTCGGGCAATTCACCCGCGGAACTTTCGCCACCAACTCGCAGCGATATTGAAAGAAGTTGAGATGCCGCCACCGCTTCTCCACTGCATCGTATCCAGGACATTGAGCCTCACATGCCGGGCAGCGCAAATCCACGCGATCATGCTCCATGACGATCTCCATCTGCGCAGGCTTTCCTCCAAAATTGCTTGAGACTACATGCCATCCTGTCCCTTTCAGTTGAAGTGCTGCTTCCAAAAGTGCGTTTGCTCTCATGGACGCCATTTTCGCCATCCCTGAAGCGTCAGCCCAGCATTATCCTCCTCGTCTCACCCACTCAAAACAGCGAAGCGCCAGATTTGTTGACTGACCCCCATTTTGCTTCCCGACGTGCTAAAGAGGCGGTCAACGATTTCCATCTGCGAAACGAACCGTTTCGGATCGATCGTCAAATCCGGTTGGCC
>QHXH01000068.1 GCA_003222855.1 Acidobacteriota bacterium | reverse complement strand
GGGCGCTCCGCCAAAAACATTTGCGAAGGATTTGCGACCGCGGTCAACCCGGAATTTGTCATCTCGAAAACGCCGACTTCGTTCGCCGCGCCAAAACGATTCTTGGTTGCGCGTACGATGCGATGGTTATGATGGCGCTCGCCCTCGAAATACAGGACCGTATCGACGATGTGCTCCAAAGCGCGCGGGCCGGCAATCGATCCTTCTTTCGTAACGTGCCCGATTAAGAAGACGGGCACGCCGCGAGTCTTGGCGAGCAGCAAAAACTGCGCGGCGACTTCGCGAATCTGCGAGATCGATCCCGGCGCTGATTCGATCTCGGAAGAGAATGTCGTCTGGATTGAATCTACGATGATCGCGGCGGGCTTGATGCGATCGACTTCGCGCAAAATATTCTCGAGGTTGGTTTCGGGCAGCAGCAGAAGGTTTGGGGCTGCAATCCTCAGGCGTTCGCCGCGCAACTTAATCTGTCGTTCAGATTCTTCGCC
Organism: Acidobacteriota bacterium; assembly: GCA_003222855.1. GTDB lineage: Bacteria > Acidobacteriota > Blastocatellia > Pyrinomonadales > Pyrinomonadaceae > UBA11740. Next base: position 4,957 of record QHXH01000068.1, on the reverse strand, counting down.
TGATATGTAAAGGACGGTAGCGCCAGTGCCGCTCAATTTATCAGCGACCTGTAAGAGTAGCGTGCTCTTGCCGATTCCAGGATCGCCGCCAAGCAGGACGAGGGTGCCGGGAACAATTCCGCCTCCAAGCACCCGATCGAATTCAGTTACGCCGGATGAAATTCGCTTATCGTCCTGTGACTCGATCTCGGCGTACGCGATCGCTTTGGCTTCACGCACGCGGAATCCATCACGACCCGCGCCCTTCTTGGTAGTGACGACGCGCTCTTCAACCAGCGAGTTCCACTCACCGCACTCGGGACACTTGCCCAGCCACTTGCGCGATTCGTAGCCGCAGTTTTGGCAGAGGAAGACTGTGTTGGCCTTTGTCATTTATTAAACGAGTATTGCTTGTAACGCGGCTCGTCGGCGAGCTTGAACTCTTTCAGAAATGTCCACGCTTCGGCATTAATCTTCGGCGCCAGGTCGTAATACCAGTGATCGTGCCCTTTCATTTCAGTTAGCTCCACCGCAAATCCAGCCTTGACGAGCATGTCGCGAGTGGCCCGCACCGCAGCCAGCGGAAAAAATGGATCGACCGTGCCGACCGTAATGTGGATTGGGATTTTTCGCGACGCGCGTTCGACGATTGGGCCATCCTCCGGCAACAAAGCGCCGGCATGAATCGCGACCGCCGCAAAGTACTCTGATTCAAACAGACCCATGTACAAAGCGAACGTCGCGCCGCCTGAGTGCCCAAACAAATACATGCGCCGCGAATCGACCGCGTACTTAGACTTCACTTCCGACAGCAGTTCGTGAAGAAAGTCTGGCCCGTCGAGCGGCGCGTTCCAACCCTGGGAACTCAGGGCATCGGGAGCCACGACTATGATTCCTTCTTTCGCGGCGAGGTCCCTCCACTTGTCCATGAGTGACAGTCCATTGCGGCCGGACCCGTGCAACAACAGAAGCAAAGGCGCAGGGTGTTCAGCTGCGGCCGCATCAGGGACCAGTAGGTAGTACGTGCGCTTCTTGCCCTGTGATTCGAATGTTTCTTTACGAACCTTTTGCGTAAAGGCCGGAGATGCTGCCACCAGGACAAACACCGTGGCGAGGAAGATGAATGGCTTCTTCACGATCTTAATCAAGCAAGCTCCTGACATTCTCTGTCGGCCGTCCCAGCACCGCGCGGTCGCCGCGCTCGACAATCGGCCGCTGCATGAGGTCAGGATGCTTCACCATCAGCGAGATGAGCTCATCATCGCTCAGTTCTTTCTTTCCGAGTTGGAGGTCGCGATAAATCGGTTCACTGGTGCGCAACAACTCGCGCGGCTTGATTCCCATCTTCTTGATCAGATGGCGCAGCTTCTGCTCGCTCAACGGCTCGATGTAATAATTGACCTTTGAGAAGTCAACGTTACTGTCCCGCAGGAACCGATCCATCTCACGACACTTGGTACACGTTGGTTTTTCGTAAACCGTGATTTGATCCGACATGAATTTGGATTTTAGAGCTTAGTTCTTCGAGCTTAGACGCTTTTGGATGCTCGGCTAGCCGGCTGAATCGCTCAACGCCTAAGCTCTAAAGTCCAAGCCCTAAGCTACGCTTGTTATGGGAAAATTCCTCTCACCCGCGTCGCTTCCGCTACGCGATCGATGGCCAGGATGTAAGCGCCAGTGCGCATATCTGTTCCATAACGCGTTGCGGTCTGGTGCACCTTGTGAAATGCATCACCCATGGTGTCTTCCAGCGTCTGGTTAATGCGCTTCTCGCTCCAGAAAAACGAATACTGATCCTGCACCCATTCGTAATAACTTACCGTCACGCCGCCGGCGTTCGCGAGAATGTCGGGAATCAACATCACTCCCCGATCTTCAAGCACCCGATCCGACGCCGGAGTGGTTGGTCCATTCGCGAGTTCAGCGATGATCTTCGCCTTCACGTTTCCGACGTTGTTCATCGTGATGCTGTTTTCCAAAGCCGACGGACACAGCACATCGCAATCAACTTCCAGCACATCGTTTGGTGCAATTTCCTTAGCTCCCTTTAAACCATACAGGGCGCCCGTTTCTTCTTTGTGTTTAAGCGCGGCCTGAACATCCAAACCGTTTTCATTGTGGATGCCGCTTTTCGAATCGCAGGCAGCAACCACGCGCGCGCCATCTTCCGCGACCAGGCGCGTAATGATCGATCCGGCGTTGCCAAAGCCCTGCACTGCGACGCGCGCATCTTTCAACTTCATTCCTTTCACGGCGCACGCCTGGCGCAGAGCGTAAAGCGCGCCGCGCGCAGTCGCTTCGTGCCGTCCCTGCGAACCGCCGAGCGACAAAGGCTTGCCCGTGACGACTCCCAACTCAGTGTGGCCGTGCACCATGGAAATCGTGTCCATGATCCAGGCCATCGTCTGCGAGTCGGTGTAGACGTCAGGCGCGGGAATGTCTCGATCCGGCCCGATGATCGGAGCAATCTCAAACGCATATCTTCGGGTCAGTCGCTCGAGCTCATTTATTGACATGCTCTTCGGATCGCAAACTACGCCGCCCTTACCGCCTCCGTAAGGGATGCCGACCGTGGCGCATTTCCAGGTCATCCACGACGCCAGGGCTTTTACTTCATCGAGGGTTACGTTTGGATGATAGCGAATGCCGCCTTTGGCCGGACCGCGCGCGATGTTGTGTTGCACGCGATAGCCTTCGAAAACTTTTGTCTCCCCGCCATCCATTCTCACCGGAATCGAAACGATCAGTTGACGTTTTGCACTGCGCAGTACGTTGCGCAGCGATTGTTCCAGCTCGAGATAATCCGCGGCGCGATCGAATTGCTGCTTGGCAATCTCAAACGGATTGAGCTCTTCTCTGGGGGCTGCTGCTGACATGATTTGTCCCTCCTTGGAGATTAGGGGTTATAAGGCGGCGCTATCGTAATGGAAAGTCGGGAAAGTCTCAAACTAGAGAAAAGGACTATTTACCATTTGTCATTGGACATTTGTCATTTGCTGATTGGTCGGCAACGCGTGTCAGAAGCCCGACCGTTAGGGAGGGCAATCTCGCTGTTCTTCATCATGAACCCCTCTGGCGTAGCCCTATGACAAATGACAAATAATTCTCTCAGCCGCCAGGAACAATATCTCGCTTTCTTAGTCTAACAACTCAGCTTCTCGACCCGAATGGCACCGGCAAATACAGGAGGAGCTAAGATGTTTACCAATCTAATCGAATCTCAGTCGCACCTTAAGGAGTTCAGACGTCGCAGTTCATTCTTTCTAATTACCGTCGCCGCGTATGCGCTGATTCTGTTCGGCGCGGGCATTGCCAGCATCTATGCGTACGACGCAAACCTGGAGGCCCAAACCAGCAGTCTGGAATTGGTGAATTGGGTGCCGCCGGTCGAAACAGTGATCGCGGATCAAATTCCTAACCATCCACAGCCTGTTCGCAGACAACCCGCGTCGAATGCACCGGTTGATCGAAACATAACAATTGCGGAAAGAACTGCAGTCGTCCCACCAACGAACGATCCACGCGTAGTTCCCAATGACGTCGGCGTTAAAGGAACAGATATTCCGGTATCAACCGGACCAGTTCGTCTTACTGGTCGCAACGTCAATCCGCCGACGGCTTCGACCAGCGATTCAGGAAACTGCGTAACGTGTTCAAGCACGCCTGCGACAGTCGTCGTTCCAGACAAAGCGCCCGAGCCGCCGGTAGTGAAGCCGCCAACAACGCAGCGTGTCCCTTCTGTCGTGCTGACTTCGAAAGCGATCAGTCTGCCGCAACCGGCATATCCCATAATGGCAAAACAAACCGGCACTCATGGAGCAGTGAATATTCAGATCCTGGTTGATGAGCAGGGCAAAGTGATTTCGGCCCAAGCCTTGTCGGGCAATCCGATGTTAACGCCGGCGGCAAGAGAGGCAGCTATGCGCGCACGTTTCACGCCCACGATTTTGAATGGACAGCCGGTAAAGATTCAGGGCGTGATCATTTACAACTTTGTGTTGCAGTGAGATTGGGCGCACGCGAACAGGTCATGCGGCTGCGCCGCAGCACACTGCGGTAAGCCTCTGGCTTACCGATCAGAAACACTTCTTAACTTCTCATCCTGAGGCTCAGCCTCAGGATGAGAGGAACTATTTAGGTGCTTCGCCGGAAAGGCATAGCCTTTCCGCAATGTGCTGCGACACAGCCGCGAAGCAGGAAGCAGTGAATCATCTGAGGGATCAAGGATCACCGCTTGACCTGTTCAAACGTGCATTGCTCCGCCTTCTTGTCCGGACGCCAGCGCAGAAACTTTGTCCCGTGACGGAAGCGGCCGCCGGTGAAGTGATCGTACTGGACTTCGACGACCAGTTTCGGAGCGAGAGGCTGCCATTCTGCGGAGCGCTCGGTGGCCCAGCGGCTGGGACCACCGGGCGCGTTGCCGGTAAAACCCGGCGGCTTTATTAACTTTTCCAGTTTCTTTGTCAGCGCCGGTTTTTCATCAGTCTTAAAACTTGATGTAAAGCCAACGTGATGCAGCAGACCCTTCTCGTCGTACAGGCCCAGCAGCATCGACCCGATGACTCTACCTTCCGACGCGTAGCGAAATCCGCCGACCACACAGTCAGCGGTCCGCAAACGCTTCACTTTCACCATACCGTGGCGATTGCCACTTTGATAAGGCATGTCCGTGCGCTTGGCGATAACACCGTCGAGATCGACGCCGGCGCCGGCCAACCAATGCTTTGCGATCGTTAAGTCATCGGTCTGGGGTGACAGCTCGATCGACTTGTTTTTCGCAAAATATTTTTTCGCAAACCCATCCAACTTCTTTCTTCGTATGGTTAACAATTCATCAACCAAACCTTTTCCGCGATCATCAACCAACAGATCGAACACGATCAGTTTCGCCGGTGTTTCCTGCGACAGCTTCTTGACCCGGCTCGCCGCCGGATGAATGCGCATCAACAGATCGTCGAATGAAAACCGCTCCTTAACC
>QHXH01000067.1 GCA_003222855.1 Acidobacteriota bacterium | reverse complement strand
TCGGCCGGCAGAGGTAGATTTGTTGTTAGGCGATGCCAGTAAAGCTCGTCGTGAGCTGGGCTGGGAACCAAAAGTAACCTTTGATCAACTGGTAAAGCTGATGGTCGATCACGATCTCGTGCTGGCTAGAGAGGAAGCTGAAGGCGCGGATATCAATCATGTCGCCACAGCCAAAGCGCGCTGGGGATCGATCTAAGATTCAACGGAAAAACTCCGCGACAGTACTCACCACATAATCCTGTTGCGCGTCGGTTAATTCGGGATAAATCGGCAGCGCAACGGTTTCGGCTGCGGCAGACTCCGCCACAGGCAAACTACCGGTCTGGTAACCAAGATAAGCAAAACACTTCTGAAGATGCTGCGGCACGGGGTAGTAAACACCATTGCCAACGCCGTGCGCGCCCAGGTGTTCGCGCAAGGCGTCGCGTCTGTTGGCCGAGACGCGAATAACGAATAGATGGAATACATGACGACCGTCACTCCTCGAATATGGCGTTCTCAGGTGCTCGCGTAAACCGTCATTCGTAAACAACAATTCATACCGTTGTGCTTTTCGTTCGCGTGCGCGCGTCCAGTCTTCAAGATGTGGCAGCTTCACGCGTAACACCGCAGCCTGCAGTTCATCAAGCCGGCTGTTAATTCCCAGGAGGTCGTGATGATATTTTTTTCCTTCGCCGTGCACGCGGAGCATCCGCAGCCGTTTCGCGTGATCGGCATCGCTCGTAATCAACATGCCGCCGTCGCCCACGCCACCAAGATTCTTTGAAGGATAGAAACTCAAACACCCAACCGTGCCGATCGAGCCTGCTCGACGTCGCCGGTCTTCCGCCCCCAGAGCCTGTGCGGCATCTTCGATGATCGGGATACCGTATTTGGCTGCTATCTCGACAAGTGGATTCATGTCGACGCACTGCCCGTAAAGATGAACCGCGATGATTGCTTTGGTCCGTTGCGAGATAGCGGCCTCGACGTGCTCGTGATCCATATTGAACGAGCGCTCGTCGATATCGACGAATACTGGTCGGGCGCCAAGCCGGGCGACCGCAGCCGCGGTGGCGAAGAAAGTGAACGGCGTTGTTATTACTTCATCACTCTCTCCAATTCCGCACGACATCAAAGCCAACAGCAAGGCGTCTGACCCTGAGGCACAGCCGACCGCAAATTTAGTTTGGCAGTAACGAGCGATCTCCTCTTGCAACGCGTGAACTTCTGCGCCCAATACAAACTGCTGAGAGTCGAAAACACGACCGACTGCGTGGCGGATTTCATCGCCAATCGCTGGATACTGACTCTTTAGATCGAACAGCGGAACGTTCACAAGTTAGGGTCCCTAATCGTATCCGGTCATGCAGGCGTTGCCTGCGCCGTGTCAGCGAGGATTACTGCCTGGCCACCATTCTTCATTGATTGTTGAGCGGCTTCGAGAAGGCGAACAACACGCAACCCCGCATACCCGTCAGTGAGAGGCTTGCGAGCCTCACGAATCGAATCCAGAAATTCCTTAACTACATAGCGCAAGGCCTCAGTCGAGTCCAACTTTGGCGCCCAAACATCTCCGGTACGATAACTGACCAGTGTTTGATAAGCGGCTTCGCGATCGCTGACGCGGTTCGCTGTGACGCCTTTGTCGTAAACGCGCACTTTTTCGGTGGGTTCAATGTCGTCGTAAAGAATCATTTTGCCGCTGCCGGCAATCATAGTGCGGCGAATCTTGACCGGCGCCAACCAATTAAAGTGAAAGTGAGCAATGAACTCATCCGGAAACAGCATCACGAGGTAGGCAATGTTTTCGATCCCGCGTTCGATATGCGAACTGCCGAGCGCGCTGATTGCCTGCGGTTGACGCTCGATTAGATAATCCATGATCGAAAGATCGTGGGGCGCCAGGTCCCAGAGCACATTGATATCGCGCTGGAATAAACCGAGATTGATGCGAACAGAATCGAAGTAAAGCAGATCACCTAATTCGCCACGGCTGACGATCTCTTTCATCTTACGCACGGCGCCCGTGTAGATGAACGTGTGATCGACCATTAGTGTGCGGCCGTTCCTTTCCGCAAGATCGATCAGCTCTTCCGCTTCGCGCGCAGTGGCGGTAAACGGTTTTTCCAGCAAGACGTGCTTTCCCGCGCGCAGCAATTCTTTAGCGATGATGAAATGCGTAGCGACCGGGGTCACCACAGCCACCGCGTCGAGCGCCGGATCGCTGACCAGCACGCGATAGTCAGCTGTCGTTTGGGCCATCGGATAGCGCCGGGACATGCTGGTGAGACGATCTTCATCAATGTCGCAAATCCAGCGAAGCTGCGCACCCTCATTCTCCGCAAAATTGCGCAGCAAGTTCGGGCCCCAGTAACCGCAGCCAATGACGCCGATGTTCGTCGCTTTCATTCGTGTGAGAGCATAGCGAGCATTTGATCAAAAGTGAATTTGAGAGGGAGAGCGGTAGCAACCGGGTAGCACTCCTGCAATCTCGATCCTTGCAATACGCTGCGACCCGGTTGCTACCGCTCCCGGTTACTGATCTCATTTACTAAGTCGGCACAACGCAGGACGCCAAAAAGCGGGAACGGGATTGGCGAGAGATGCAATCTAGCTTTATCGCGGTGCGGCCGGATTGCCCAGGACGGTCGTATCCGCTGGAACATCCTTCGTAACGACCGCGCCCGCGCCTACGACAGCCCTTTCGCCGATGGTTATGCCGCTGAGTATGGTTGCCCCGCTGCCAATGCTGGCCCCACGCCTGACGATCACGGGACTGGGTTTCCAATCGTCTTCCGTTTGCAGTTGGCCTTTGGAGTTGGTTGCGCGTGGGACTTTATCATTGATGAACGTGACGCCGTGGCCGATGAACACTTCGTCTTCGATCGTCACGCCTTCGCAAATAAAACTGTGGCTGGAGATCTTGCAGTTCCGGCCGATGCGCGCGTTCTTTTGAATCTCAACGAATGAACCAATTTTGCTGCCGTCACCGATTTGACAACCGTAGAGATTGACAAAGTGATGGATGACCACGTCACAGCCGAGCTTAACGTCGGGCGCGATGACACAAAATTGTCCGGGCATGAATTACACTTGAGGCTTAATGGCCTGGCAAGAAAGTGATTTGAAACTCACGCGCGCGCCTGAGATCACGCGTGGACCCCGTTTGCATTAAGTGCTTGCCGTGCTGCCCTGATCCGCTTCGGGATCCTCTTCTGCGGTGTAGTAATTCGACTTGTAGTAGCCGTAATACCCACCGTAATAATAGTCGTGTGTTTTTTCGATCTTCACGTTGTTCAGCACCACGCCGAAGATGTGCGCGCCGATATCGAGCAACTGTTGCTTAGCGCGCCGCACCACGGCCCGCGAGCTGCGGCCGCCGTGAACTACCAGAATCACGCCATCGACAAACGTAGAAAGGATCGATGCGTCGGTAAACGAAATCGCCGGCGGCGAATCCACGATTACGTGCGTGAATTTTTTGCTCAATGCAATCAGCAGCTTGCGCATTTCTTCAGAGCCCAGCAATTCCGCGGGATTCGGCGGCATGGGCCCGGAAGGCAACACCTTCAAATTAGGAAGTTGCGCATAACTTTGAATGACGGAATCGATCTCGCTCGCCTCGCCCGACAGGCAGTTAGTCAAACCGCGCGCGTTCGAAATGTTGAAGTGCACATGCAGTCGCGGGCGCCGCAAGTCGCAATCGATGAGTAGTATTTCCGCGCCGGTCTGGGCCAGAATGAAGGCCGTGTTGATGGCCGTCGTAGTCTTGCCTTCGGAAGGCTGGCTCGAGGTGACGAG
>QHXH01000066.1 GCA_003222855.1 Acidobacteriota bacterium | reverse complement strand
TGTTGCCATAGCGACCATAGTTGCCATTGTTACCGTAGCGGCCATAGTTACCGTCATTACGACGCCAGCGATCGTCACGGCGGTCACGATCCCGATCTCTGTCTCGCCGCCAGTCGCGATTCTGGGCCTGGTTATCCGCCCGTCTGTCGTCATCACGATCCTGGCGCTGAGCGTTACGGTCTCGATACTGCGCCTGAGCCGTCATCGCGGACACAGCCGAAATTCCGAATATGAAAGCGAGCGTCAAAATAGCGCCGCCAATCTTTGTGCTTAAATTTTTCATTAGTTGGTGATTCTCCCCTTTGCGAAAGCGGACGGCAACCCCTATGCCGTCGACTTCACCGGATCTTTGATGTCGATCTGAAGGCGATTACGGTGATGTGCGCGGCGCTCTGACCCCGTTTGGTGTAGGGATTGCGCGGACCTAGACGTTTCGGGGGATTTTGTGACACTTCGTGTGATTTCGTGGATCGTGCGCCGGCTACGATTCTGAATATCTGTCAGCGCGAAAGCGGAAGAGCTTGACGTTCTCGCCGGGGGCGATCCCGGCTTTGCTCGAAGCGATGTCCACCTGTTGCTTGACAGTCTCGATGCCGGCCAGGTTCGGAAGCAGCAGTCCTCGATGAAATCCGCTTTCGTCTTCGACGATCACGCCGTAAGTTTTCGGAGCGAGATCGTCGAGACGGCACGGCTCGGGCGCGGAAAGAACATCGACAGAATATTTGAGACCAGGAAGTTCGTCAGCGCGCACCGGCGGAAATCGTGGGTCGCGCGTGGCGGCGCTAATCGCGTTCACGATGATTTCTTCGGCGAGCGTGTCCTGGACCGGCTCTACTGTGCCGATGCAGCCGCGTAGATCGTCGTCGCGCGTCTTGATGGAAACGAAGCAAGCAGCGCGTGCGTTGAAGAAGTCGGGCAGCTCGTCGGGCGGATCGATCACGGTGTTAGTGGCAATGAAGGTTTCAATCGTGAGACGGGCGAGAGTGGGTAACGAGTCAGAATCGCTCGCTACCGCGCTTCGTCGAGAATTGTCTGTCGCCCGCTCCGCGGGCTCTGAGAGAGATTTTGACTGACGATCCCAGCGCTCAAGCGCCGGGCTATTATCGATCGTCCGCTGCGCGGACGAAGACATCCCGCTGCCGGCCAGTTGCGCGACCAGATAACCGACGCCAAACGGAGCTTCGTAACTGATCACTTCACATTTTGAATCCAGATCGCGGGTCGCGCCGATGGCTACGAGTATCGATCGATAACCGCATTCTCCCGCCGTGCGACGCATTTCCGGGTCGATATCCACGATGCGATTCGTCGCGCAACTGCGAATCGCATCGATTATCTCTTCATCGAATAGATGGGCATCGGGGTTATAGCCTGCGGGCGCTTCTGGTTTCAGGCGATGACTGAGATCACCGCTGGCGATGAAGGCCACACGGCGGCCCAGCTGCTCAATCGCGGCCCGGACACAATTACCAAAACGGACGTGATCTTCGGTGGAAAGAAAACTGTAGCCCAATGCGATGACCCGACCGCTCCAACCGTTACGTTGCAGGAAATAGAGCGGCACCGCCGTTCCATGATCGAGATCGAATCCCTCGATTTTCATCACGACCAGATGTTGTTCCGCGGCAGCACTCGCAATTTCATTCAGCAACTCTTCGTCAAGTTCAGCGTGGACCGTTGCCGTCGGGGCGCGGAAGTTTGCAAAGTCGCCATAAATCTGCGGCCCGGCGTAAGCAATGAAGGCATTCGCTTCGAGTGGCGCGTGCGGCGAAATGATCACTACGGTTTCGGCCTTGCTGCTGATCACGCGTTGAGCGAACTCCGCCATTGCGTCGATTGAGCTGCGGACTTCGGCAATCGCGGAGCGCCCGACTTCGGGGACCATGATCGGCGGATGCGGGGCGATTCCAGCGAACACTAATGAACTCGTCTGGACCATAGGATCATTACTCAAGAATTGGGCACAGATTAACGCAGATGGACACAGATAAGATAGCCGCGGATGGACGCAGATATACACGGACGAGAATAGCCACAGATAGACACCCGACGGACACGGATAAGAAGCGAGCGAATGCTTTTATTATCTGTGCAGATTCTGTGTTTATCTGTGGCTGACTTCCGTTTCTTGCCGACTGGCATACGCGCCAACTATCATTGCTGCGCACATGGATCGATTCGAAGTCTTAATTGTCGGCGCCGGACCCGCCGGATCGTTCGCCGCGGAACAGCTGGCGCGCGCGGGCGTTAGGGTCGGTCTGTTCGATGGCCGTCTGCCGGGAGAGCCGAAGGCTTGTGGCGGCGGGGTGACGTCAAAGGCGCTCAAAGCGTGGCCGCATTTGCTCGAGGCGGTTGGCCGCACGATTGATGAACTCGACATGTACTCGCCTTCGGGCAAGCATCTGCATTTGAAACTCGATGAGCCCTTCGCGGTTTATTCGCGAATTGCCTTCGATACTTTTTTGCGTGAGCGCGCGCGCAAAGCCGGCGCGACAGTTTTAGCGGAAAAAGTTTCCGCGCGTGCCTGCAAACAGACCGGCGATGGATGGATAGTGCGCACGCAGACCGATGCAGAATTCTCAGGCAAACATCTGCTGGCTGCGGATGGCGCCAACAGTGCTATCGCGAAGAAGCTTGCCGGGCCATTACCGCCGGCGGAAATGGAAGTCGCCTTTGGTTATCGCGCGCCATTGCCGGAAGTTGGCGATGCTGCGACCGTAGTCGCATTTCTACCGAACTGGGTCGGCTATGCCTGGGCCTTCCCGCGGATCGATCATGTAAGTTTCGGCATTGCGACCACCCAGGACGCATTCGATCATGAATCGCTCGATAAGTTATTGTGGGATTTCATGGTGAGCTATTACGAAGTAGCACAAGTTGGCAACTTGCATCCGCGAATGGACCTTTGGAAAAGAGATAAATCGCAAATTAACAATTTGCGCTATCACAATTTGCGCTACACTGCCGAACGTTACGCAGCGCGCATCCCCGGTCTCTCGCCGCGCACATGGGACACACGCAAAGCCTGCGGTGAAGGATGGGCTTTGTTAGGCGACGCCGCGGGCTTTGCTGATCCGGTGACCGGCGAAGGAATTTATTATGCGCTGCGCTCGGCTGAGTTGTTTGCGCAGGCGTATCTCGCCGGTGAGCCGCTGGCGTACGAACAGAGCTGGCGGAAAGATTTTGGCGCTGAACTAAGACGAGCTTCGCAAATGCGGCGTCGCTTCTATGGAAATTTTTGGGGCGCGCCGTTCACGGATCGAATGATTAAGTTTGCGCGCGGTCATCGCGGCATTCGCAAAGTGCTGGGCCAACTCGTGGCCGGCGATCAGGGCTACACGGATTTGAAGAAGAAACTCGCGCGCAGCGCGTTGAAGCCGATTTAGATGTGGCGCGAATCCTGGCCCACCTCCATATGATTAGCTTGATGAAACCAGCTGTTGTTGTTCGAGCCGCGCTGACGGGGGCGCTGCTGATTTTTGCGTGTAATAGCTTGATGGGCCAGGCGGGAAGGCATGTGCCGAAACCTACCAGCGCCGCGACGCCCGCGCCGGCGCAGCCGGCCCCGCA
>QHXH01000065.1 GCA_003222855.1 Acidobacteriota bacterium | reverse complement strand
AGCCCCGCGCCGTGGCGCGATTTCTCTACAGCAGTCTCCAGGGGTTAGTACTTATGTCGAAGGCGACGCCGGATCGCAGGACGCTGGAAGACGTGGTGAAGATTACCCTGTCGGTGCTCGACTAAATTTTTTGTGTTGTTCTGGAACGCTTATTCCAGAATATGGATGCAAATAGTAAGAAAGGACAGAAGACACGATGGGAAAACTGGAAGGGAAAGTAGCGGTAGTCACGGGAGGAAATTCAGGCATAGGTTTGGCGACGGCGAAAGAGTTCAAAGAGCAAGGTGCACGGGTGGTCATTACCGGCCGCGACCAGCAGACACTCGACGACGCTAAGCGAGAGCTTGGCGACGACGTTCTGGCAGTGCGCTCGGACACGTCCAACTTATCGGACATAGACAAGTTGTTTGCGGTTGTAAAGGAAAAGTTCGGCCAGATCGATGTGCTCTTTGTTAATGCCGGCGTCGGGAAGTTCCTGCCGGTCGAGGAGGTCACCGAAAGCGTATTCGACTCGATCATGGACACCAACTTCAAGGGTGCCTTCTTTACGATTCAGAAGGCCCTGCCACTGCTTAGAGAAAATGCCTCGATCATTCTGAATGGGTCTGTCAGCGCTTCCCTGGGCATGCCTAATTCCAGCGTCTATGCGGCCAGCAAGGCGGCGCTGATTACTTTAGCGCGCACCCTTTCCGCCGAGCTCGTGGCTCGCGGCATCCGGGTCAATGCGATCAATCCCGGCCCGATCGCAACGCCAATTTTCAATCGGCAAGGTCTGCCGGCAGAAGCGATAGAAGAGACGAAGAGCGGCCTTAAGGCACAAGTGCCGATGAATCGCCTTGGACGACCGGAAGAGATTGCCAAGACCGTTCTCTTCCTTGCCAGCTCAGACTCGTCGTTCGTGCTGGGATCGGAAATCTTCGCCGATGGCGGTATGGGCCAGCTTTAAGTCGAAGGACTATCTACTGAACTAAATCACTTAGGGAGGAACCTATGACATCGCTTTTTGATCCGATAAAGGTCGGAAATATTGAACTAGACAACCGTATCATCATGGCGCCGATGACGCGCAGCCGCGCCAACAACGAGGGGATCCAGTCGCCGTTCGCCGCGGAATATTACGGGCAACGCGCTTCGGCGGGCCTGATTATCACTGAAGCAACCAACATCTCGCCGATGGCGAAAGGCTATGTCCGCACGCCGGGCATCTACACGCCAAAGCAGATCGAAAGCTGGCGACCAATTCCGAAAGCCGTGCACGCTCGCGGCGGAAAAATCTTCCTGCAAGTCTTTCACACCGGCCGGATCGCGTTGCCTGATTTTCTACCTGATCATACTCAGCCGCTGGCGCCGAGCGCCGTCCCGGCGAAAGGATCGAACTACACAGACGAGGGAATGAAAGAATTTGTGACGCCGCGGGAAATTACTAAAGAAGAGATAGCGAAGACTGTTCGTGACTTCGCCACGGCCGCGACGAATGCGATCGAGGCGGGTTTTGATGGTGTCGAACTGCACGCGGCGAGCGGCTACATCGTGCAACAGTTTCTGACCACGAACGCAAATCTTCGTACGGATGAATACGGTGGCTCGATTGAAAACCGCGCGCGATTCTTTTTCGAAGTGATAGACGCGATGATCGCGGCAGTCGGCTCAGAGCGCGTGGGAGTGAAGTTCTCGCCGCGCATTCCGTTCAACGACATCGAGGAGGCAGACGCCGACGTGATGTATCCGTACATTCTCGGACGGCTGAACAAACGAAACATCGCATATGTCCACGTTGCTGATTACAGCGGCGAAAGCCATGCGAAGCTGCGTCCTGTCTATCAGGGTGTCTACTTCGCGGGCGCGGGATTCACGAAAGAATCGGGCGAGGCGGTGCTGGAACAGGGCGGCGCGGACGCTATCGTTTACGGTACCAAGCTGCTGGCTAATCCCGATCTGCCGGAAAGATTTAGACGCAACGCGCGTCTGAATCAGCCGGATCAGTCAACGTTCTATGTGCCCGGTGAGCATGGTTACACCGATTACCCGGCACTGGCAGAACTCGCGGCGGCGATTTAACGTTTACGAGAATACAGTTAGGAGACCGAAGAATTAAGATTTATGGATATGCTGCAAGAACTTGAATTACTAAGCAACGAACAATCGGAATCTCAGAATGCGCAAAGAGACCGTGATCATTTGACACTTTCGCAACCTGATGACGAACTTCTCGACGCGTATTCGCGAGCGGTCATCGCCGCCGCCGAGCGAGTCAGCCCGTCAGTTGTCTACATAGAAGTCGAGCAACCTATCAAGAGTAGCAGGAGAGGTCCTGCGCGCGTGCCGCGGGAAGCAAGGGGCAGTGGCTCGGGTTTCATCTTCACTCCTGATGGCTTCATTCTGACTAACAGTCACGTGGTGCACAGCGCCAGGAGAATCGATGTAACAGTCCTCGATGGGCGCAAGTACCAGGCAGACTTGATCGGCGATGATCCAGACACAGATCTTGCGGTGATTAGAATCAATGCACCCAATCTGGTACCCGCTCGTCTGGGAGAGGCGCAACAAATTCGCGTGGGCAAATTGGTATTAGCCATCGGGAATCCCTACGGTTTCCAGTACAGCGTCACCGCCGGCGTCGTGAGCGCCCTTGGCCGCTCACTGCGCTCGCAGTCAGGGCGATTGATGGATGCCGTAATCCAGACGGACGCGGCGCTCAATCCCGGCAATTCGGGTGGACCGCTGGTCAATTCTCGGGGCGAGGTCATCGGCGTCAACACCGCCATGATTCTGCCCGCGCAGGGAATCTGTTTTGCTACTTCGATCGATACTGCCAAGTTCGTCGCCAGCCGTCTAATGCGCGACGGCAGAGTTAGCCGCAGTTACATTGGCCTGGCGGGACAGAATGTTCCGCTGCCTCGGCGAATCGTGCGCTATTACGACCTGGCGGTTGAAAGTGGAATCCTGGTGGTATCTTTCGAGGAAAATAGTCCGGCGAAGAAAGGCGGAGTACGCGAAGGCGACATCATCGTGGGCTTTGATGAGCAGCCGACGAAGGGCATCGATGATCTTCACAAACTGCTGACCGAAGATCGCATCGGACGCAAGTCATCGCTCGTGGTAATTAGAGGTACCCAAAAACTAGACCTTGGTGTCATACCTGAGGAGTCTCGAAAAGGCGCGACTGATTAGGGATCGTGATTCGACCTGCGCGCCTTCCTGTGGATTGGTTTTGTGTTCGTGGTTTTTCGTGGTGTGCTTTGCAGGTGAATTAAACGAGGACCAAACCACGAAACCACACGAACCAGGAATCACGAAAAGACACAAAGGGTAAAGCTTTCACATTCTTGTCATAGGTAAGAGTTCACACCTGGGCCAGGCTTTCAGTAAAACGCCTGAAAGCAAGCGTCGCGTTTGTTCCTCCAAAACCGAAACCGTTAGTCAGCGCGCACTCCACCACTGCCTCGCGCGCTTCGTTGGCGACGTAGTCGAGATCGCATTCCGGATCGGGCGTTTGATAGTTAATCGTCGGAGGCAGCTTGCGGTTGTAGATCGCCAGAACGGTGAAGACAGATTCGACGCCGCCCGCTGCGCCGAGCAGGTGGCCCGTCATGGATTTCGTGGAACTAATTGCCAGGTTATAAGCATGGGCACCGAACGTTTTCTTGACAGCGAGGGTTTCACCTTTGTCGCCCAGCGGAGTTGAAGTGCCGTGAGCGTTGATGTAGCCGACCTGATTAGGGCTGATGCCTGCATCCCGCATTGCTCGACTCATCGACCGAATCACTCCGCTCTGTGTTTCGTCTGGCGCGGTCCCACAATCTCAGAGTAAATCCGCGCCCCCCGCCGGCGGGCGTGTTCCAATTCCTCAAGGATCATAATGCCTGAGCCTTCACCGACTACGAATCCATCGCGATCTCGATCGAAAGGGCGCGACGCGCTTTCAGGATCGTCGTTACGCGTAGAAAGCGCGCGCATCGCCGCAAAACCGGCAATACTCATTGGCGTTATCGTTGATTCCGCGCCGCCACAGATCATGGCGATCGCGTCACCACGTTCAATGATCCGGAACGAATCGCCGATGGCGTGATTGCCCGCAGCACACGCGGTCGCGGTCGCCGAGTTCGGTCCCCTGGCTCCGTTTCTGATCGAGACCTGGCCGGCAGCCATGTTGGCAAGTATCGAGACGAGGAAGAAGGGCGAGACCGCTCTCGGCCCTCCCCGCAACAGCTTCAAATGTTCGCGCTCGATGCCCCAAAAGTCGCCAATGCCGCTGCTGATGTAAACGCCGACATCCACGGCGTTCTCACCGGTAATCTTCAAGCCGCTGTCGGCGAGCGCCTCGTCCGAAGCGGCGATCGCGTATTGAGTAAACGCGCCCATCTTGCGGGCTTCTTTTTTCTCGACATACTTAAGTGGATCGAAATCTTTGACTTCGCAAGCGAAGCGGACGGGAAAATTCGTCGCATCGAACTTCGTGATTTGTCCAGCGCCACTCCTGGCTGCCATTAACCCTGACCACGTCGTCTCGACCGTGTTGCCCAGCGGCGTAACTAAACCAACGCCAGTCACGACGACGCGACGCTTTACGACCTCTTGTTCCATTGACCTGTTCGGCATCAATTAATGCTTTTTAAGGCGGTTGCTCAGCCAGCTTTCTTTCGGGCCGCAAGAATTTCATCACTCTCGGCGTGCCAGCCACTCTGCCGGCGACAAAGACCGCGCGCTACATAATACGTTAAGAAACAAACAGCACCGTCATGGTAGGGTCGTGGTGTCTTAATTTGTCGTTGACGTGATGTAGTCAGTACCGGGAGCGGTAGCGACCGGGTCGCAACTGATAGCAAGAATCGAGTTTGCCAGGATGTTACCCGGTCGCTACCGCTCCCGGTACTGACCTCATATTCAAAAAAGGTCCGCTCCGATAAAATCGTCCGGCGCCTGATTTGGTGATACTATCTCCATCCCCCCATTTCCGCTGCTTATCTCTGCGAGATCGCTCCAAACCACGATCCTGGTTGCCGATCCAGGGATGAGCAAGCTGCGACTGCCTGAGAGATCGGCAAGTGAAAGAGTTCATTCTCGTTGCAAGTGACGGAAGTGCCGTTAGGCACGGAATGTTTATAGAAAAA
>QHXH01000064.1:4328-10964 GCA_003222855.1 Acidobacteriota bacterium | reverse complement strand
CGCTGAACGGAATGATGCCGCAGATCGCCAGCCAGCCGGCGAGAAAAGTCCAATACGTGTACGGCATGTATTTCTTCAAGCCGCCCATCTTGCGCATGTCCTGCTCGTGGTGCATGCCGTGAATGACCGAGCCGGCGCCGAGGAACATCAGAGCTTTGAAGAACGCGTGCGTCATCACGTGAAAGATTCCGATTACAAATGCACCGACGCCGCAAGCGAGAAACATAAAACCGAGTTGCGACACGGTCGAGTAAGCGAGCACTTTCTTAATGTCGTTTTGCGTAATGCCGATCGTGGCGGCAAAGATCGCGGTGAACGCGCCGACCAGCGCTACGACCAGCATCATCGTCTGCGAATGCTGAAAGATGACGTTCGTCCGCGTCAGCATGTACAAGCCCGCGGTCACCATCGTGGCTGCGTGAATCAGGGCCGAGACGGGCGTTGGACCGGCCATCGCATCCGGAAGCCAAACATGAAGTGGAAACTGCGCTGACTTTCCGCAGGCGCCAATCATCAGGCCTAAAGCGATCCAGGACATCAGCCCCCAGGACCCCAGACTCTCGACGGGATAGCTGGCTGCCTGGGAAACGACGCTGGTGTACTGCGCGGTTCCAAACGTGGCAATCACGGCAAAGATGGCCAGCATGAAACCAAAATCGCCGACACGATTGGTAATGAAAGCCTTGCGTGAGGCGTTGGCCGCTTCCTGCCGATTAAAGTAGTACCCGATCAATAAGTAAGAGCACAGTCCGACGCCTTCCCAGCCGACGAACATCATCACAAAGTTCGAGCCCATTACCAGGACGAGCATCGAAAACATGAAGAGTCCCATGTAAGCGAAGAAACGATAGAACCCGGTTTCACCATGCATGTAGCCGGTCGCGAAGACAAAGATACAAAGCCCCACGCCGGTAACAATCAGCATGAAGACGGCCGATAGAGGATCGAGTTGATAGCTCCATTCAATATTTAGCAACGATGCGCGTGGCGTCGCGACGGTCACCGGTTGATTCGCGACGGAAATCGTTGTCGAGGTCTCGGCTTGACCGAGGCTTTGTTTGACTGCACCCGCGGGAATCCAGTTGAACGCAGTTTGAGTCGTGACGTAAGGATTGGGCCAAAGCGAGTTGCCGCTGAACCCATATGAGTAGACCGCGGTAAGACTAATTAAGAACGAAAGGGCGACCGAGCCGACCGCAATTCCGCCGATCAGCTTTTCTGAAAAGCGCAGCCAACGGCCGAAGATGCCATTGAGAGCGGCGCCGGCAAGCGGAAGGAGCGGAACTAGCCAGATGTATCTGTACATCGGTCTTTGGACTTTGGACTTTGGTCTTTGGTCTTTGCTTTTGATTAGCCTAAGGCCAAAGGCCCAAGACCAAAGACCCGTTTACCACTTCATTAAATCAATCTCGTCTACCCAGATCGTTTCGCGATTGCGATAGAGCGCGATCACGATGCCGAGACCAATCGCCGCTTCGGCCGCTGCGACCACGATGATGAAAACCGTGAATATCTGCCCCGCGATCGGATCGCCGCGGCCGGTGTCCTGTAAGTAGCGCGCGAACGCGATGAAGTTCAGGTTCGCCGCATTCAGGATCAATTCAATCGACATGAAAATCACGAGCAGATTCCGGCGCGTCAGTACACCGGCAACGCCAATGATGAAAAGAATCGCCGCGATGACGAGAAACTTCGAAAGATCAGGATGCTTGATGCTTTCGATGGCGGTGGACGCACGGCTTGCTTCCTGGAACAAGAGCGCCAGCGATGTCGAAAGATGGTTCATTGTCTTGGGCCGCGTAGCGGCGGAATGTTTATAGCTCGCGAATCGTTAACGAAAACCGAGCTCCTTTAGGAGCGAAATCTATCTCGCCCATAAATGGGCTCGGGATCAAAAACCAAACTCGCCTTCTATAAACATTCTGTGCCTGACGGCACTTAAGCATTCGCGATTGCGAATCGCTAACTCTCATCGGCCTTCGAACTTGCCGCACTCATGTCACTGAGCACTTCCGGATCGACGTCGTCGGCGGCAATCTCCTGTTTCAACGTCCGCGCCAACATGACTGAACCAATGATCGCCACCAGCAACAGCAGGCTGGCGATTTCGAATGGCAGCGAAGCGTAAGTATAAAGACTCGTGCCGACGCGCTCAGTTTCTCTGGTCAGCCTACTGACCCCAGTTGCCGCCGTGGCGAGATTGCTTTCTGCAGCGGCCCGCTTGGCATTTGCCTGCTTGATCGCTGCTTCGTCCCGCTTTTGCATTGCCTGATAACCGCGGGGTATCGCATAGATAACCAGCGCTCCGGCCAGCAAGGCGAGGAACACAAGCGCCGCGGTCACCTGGGCCGGGCGGTTGAAAATTGGCGCGCGCCCCTCTTCTTCCGCGCCGACGTTGACCAGCATGATGACGAACAGGAACAGAACCATCACCCCGCCCACGTAAACCAGGATCTGCACGCCGGCGATGAATTCAGCGCCCAGCAAAATGAAAAGAGCCGCAACCGAAACCAGCGAGGAGATCAGAAACAGCGCCGAGTGCACGGCGTTTCGCGCCATGACGGTAAGCAGCCCCGCCAGAATGGCAGCGATCGAAAATATCCAGAAGAAGACGGACTCCCAACCTGAAAGAATCATTGCCGATTTCCAATTGCCGATTGCCGATTTGAAACCATTTCTTACGTAGCTTGCGACTTTCTGGTTCGTGCCAGCGCCTTTGCGGCAGAGATCCGCGACTGCGCCATTATCTTTGTTAATTCGTTAGCTTCATTGAGCAGTGGCTCAACTTGTCTTGGTTTAAGAAGTTCACCTTCGATGATTAATTCCATCCAGAATGCGCTCTCGTCCGCTTCCTCTTCGACCACTCCTAACTTCGCAACAAACTCAGCTCGTGATCGGCCACGACACGAAGCTCGATAGTTCGAACCTACCGAAGTACCAGAGCGCACCAATTGCCCACCGATTGCTCTACCAGCGACAGTATTCGGCAAGGCAGCAACAAGCTTCAGAACTCGCAGCGCAAACCGCTTCGTGCGCTTCTTAAGGTCATCAGCGTTCATGGTTTTGGGAGAACAACCACGCTCCTATTCGAAACACCAATCGGAAATCGGCAATTGGCAATCGGAAATTCTCTAGCTTTCGTACTTAACCGTTTCGCGTCCCTGCTCGAGCATCTCTCGATTCCAGACAAACCCAGCGCGCGAATAGGTAGCCAGCTCGAAATCCTGCGTTAATTCGAGGCAGTAAGTCGGGCAAGCCTCCTGACACAGCGCGCAGAACATGCAACGTGAAGTATCAAAGATAAACTCGTCGAGAACTTTTTTGCGGCGCGGCTTGCCGGCGACGACGACCTCTATATCCATCGGAATCACGTCGATGCAATCTTCAGGACACGCCAGCGCGCACAGGTTGCAGGCGATGCAGAGCGTGTCGTGCGTCTCCGGATCCATATTCAGCCGGGGCGCGCCATGAAATCGCGGCGCCACATCGGGACGCACTTTCGGGTACTGCTCGGTGTAGATTCCCTTTCCGGCGACGGAATCTCTGTCCGTAAGCGCGCCGATATTAAGTACGAACGTCGGTTTGGGAACAGGAACTAATAGCATTTGAAATCTCGAATCTGAAATTTGAAATCTGGAATCAACGTGTCAGAAGCCCGCGCGTAAGCAAGGGCCACGTTGCCCTCCGTCACGGTCGGGCTTCTGACACAATCTCTACCGGCGCAACCGCCGGCTTGCCCTTCGGTAAATCCACCAAACGAATCTGGCGCCGCTGCTTCTTCAAATTAAAATCGCGCGACCGCCAATTGATCAAAGACAGAATCCCCGCGGTTAAAAACAGGTTTCCAAAACCAAAGGCAATCGCAATCGCCTTTCCGCTCGGCGTCAGGGCCAGTCCGTTTGTCATTGATCTGATCGTGCGCATTCCATTCCAGCCGTCGAGCCCCTGAATTACGGTGACACCGATCGCCGAGACAACTATATTGATTAAGGCCGCCGGCAGCATCCACTTCCAACCGAGATCCATTAACTGATCGTAACGAAAGCGCGGCAGCGTCCAACGCAGCCAGAAGTATAAATAAAGGAGCAATCCCGCCTTGAAGAGGAACACAACCACGCTCAGGGCCACGTAAAGATTGTGATAAGTACCAACCGCCAAGATAGAGCGTGGTTGCGACCGCCGTCACGACGACCATTGCGGCGTATTCAGCCATGAAAAAGAGCGACCAGCGAAAGCCTGAATACTCCGTATGAAAACCGGCGACCAGTTCTGACTCGGCTTCCGGCAAATCGAACGGCGCGCGATTGTTCTCAGCGATGCCGCTAATCAAAAAGATTACAAAACCAATCGGCTGATAGAAGAAGAACCAGATCGAGTCAGAAGCCTGCGCGCCAACCACGCCCGACAAAGACAAAGTGCGTGCAAACATCAGCGCACCGATGATTGCCAGCCCCATCGATACTTCGTAAGAAACCATCTGGGCACTCGAACGGAGTGCCCCGAGCAAAGCGTATTTCGAATTCGAAGACCAACCCGCCAGAATCAATGCCAGCACGCCGACGCTCGACACCGCCAGCACAAACAGAACGCCGATGTTCAGGTCAGTAATCACGGCCCAATCCGGTCCGAACGGAACCACGGCCATCACGATGAAGGCGGCTACCACGGCAATATAAGGAGCGACAAAGAAGATCCAGCGGTCCGCATTCTCAGGAATGAAGTCTTCTTTTACCAGCAGCTTTAATCCATCAGCAATCGGCTGCAGCAAGCCCCATGGTCCGACGCGCATCGGCCCCAGCCGCGCTTGAATGAACGCTGATATCTTTCGTTCGAGATAAGTCGCGTACGCAACCCACAAGGCGGTGATCGTCACGACCGCGCCAACCTGTATGAGCGGCCAGATGACATAGTTCACTGTCTGCTCGCTGAAAAATCGCAGCAGCAGGCTGTCGATGAATGTGGGTGCTGCTAGTAATGCGATCATGCTTTTTAAATCAGCCACAGATGAACACGGATTTTCACCGATAATAAAACTGCTTTTTCTGATCCGTATCTATCTGTGTCCATCTGTGGCGATTTACTTATCTATCAATCTCACCTAACACAATATCAAGCGTTCCGATAATAGCAACCACGTCCGCCACCAAATGTCCGATGCTCATCTGTTTCAGAGCTTGCAGATTAATAAAGGACGGCGGACGCACGCGCACGCGCCAGGGCTGTTGCGTTCCGTCGGAAACCAGATAACAACCGATCTCGCCCTTGGGTCCTTCGATCGAATGATAGTAAT
This sequence comes from Acidobacteriota bacterium, assembly GCA_003222855.1. Lineage (GTDB taxonomy): Bacteria > Acidobacteriota > Blastocatellia > Pyrinomonadales > Pyrinomonadaceae > UBA11740. The sequence continues at coordinate 5,674 of QHXH01000064.1, read as the reverse complement.
CACCCACGGGCGGCTTGATGAGCTTTGGCACTTTGGCGTTCACGGGGCCGCCGCATCTCTTCCATCCGCACCAGGTAGCGATCATAGGTGTCGCCGTTCTCGCCCAGTGGCACATCGAAATCCATCTCAGCATAAGCAGCATACGGCCGTGCTTTGCGAATGTCCCAGGCCACGCCCGAACCACGCAGTGCCGGGCCCGACAAACCGATCGCGACCGCCGCTTCCCCGGAAATCACTCCAATACCAACGGTGCGGCTCAACCAAATCCGATTTTCCGAAAGTACGGTTTCATATTCGTCAAGCCGCTTCGGAAAATTATTGACGAACTGTTTCACATCCGCCGCGAAATCATCATAAGCATCGTTTGGCATGCCGCCGATGCGCCACGCATGACAAGTCAGTCGCGCGCCAAACTGGCGCTCAAAGATCTTAAGAATCTCTTCCCGTTCGCGAAACGCCCACAAGAGGATCGTCACGGCGCCAATATCGAGCGCATGCGTGCCGAGCCAAAGCAAATGCGATGCGATGCGATTCAACTCAGTCAGAATCGTCCTTATGTAATGCGCCCGGCGCGGCACATCCAGACCTATCATCTGCTCGACTGTTTCAACCCAAACCAGACCGTTTGAGACCGCTGCGATGTAATCAAGCCGATCCCAATACGGGGCGATCATCGTGTACATGCGGTTCTCGGCAATCTTCTCCATGCCGCGATGCAGGTAGCCGATATCGCAATCGAGGTCGATTACGGTCTCGCCATCGAGTTTCAGGATCACGCGCAGCACGCCGTGCGTGGACGGATGCTGCGGCCCCATGTTGAGCGTCATCTCTGGCGCGTCCATCAGGGACTGTCGGGTGGTGGCGATTTCTACCTGGTGCATATTGGAACGCAGACATCCTTGTCCGCAAAGGCGGGCGATAGCCCGCCTCTAAACGTTCATGGTTGAATTGTCATTCGGAAGATAACATCCGGTCACCTTCCACGGCTCGATTACTAACCCAATCTCTTTCACTTCGCCTTTTTCTTTCTGATCGCGCAGCTTCAGCATCAGAGATTGCGCGGCGCTCGCTTTGTTCCAGACGTTCCGCGGTTCATGTGTTTCCGTCAAAGTGAAGCCGGCAGTCGTCGCCGCTTCCGGCGAGTCGAAAACTTTGGCTTCGTAATGCGCGGCGATTTCTTTTGGCGACATGGATTTTAGTTCTTAGGGCTTAGAGCTTAGATTTCTTGTTTGAGCGACGACCGCGCTCTTTCAAAGCACTAAGCTCTAAACTCTAAGCTCAAACCCGCTTACTGCCTACTGCTAACTGCTCACCCCCAACTGCTCACTTATCCTTCGGCATCACTT
>QHXH01000064.1:0-4228 GCA_003222855.1 Acidobacteriota bacterium | reverse complement strand
CAGCGATTCTCGACAAATTCGAGCGGATAGTCTTGCCGCAAAGGGTGGCCCTCCCAATCGGGCGGCAATAGAATGCGTCGCAGATCCGGATGATTATGAAACACCACCCCAAACAGATCGTAAACCTCGCGTTCCGGCCAGTCCGCCGAAGGCCACAAACTGGTCACACTCTCAAGACCTTCGCTATTTGTCGCGACCTTTAACCGCACGCGCTCGTTTTTCGAAATCGAATACAAGTTGTAAACGACTTCGAACGGGGCATTTCTGTTGTCGGGATAATGAACGCAGGTCAAGTCAGACAGATAATTGAAAGGTGTGTCAGCGTCGCTTTTCAAGGCGTCGCAAACTTCAACAATGCGCGCACGATCGACTCGAATTGAAAGCTGGCCCAGGAACTCGGAAGCTTCGAGCACCGCCTCAGCAAACTTTTCTTTCAATTTCTTAACCAGCGGATGGTTCGCAGCATCAACGGGCTTCGGCCCTTCTTCTTTCTTCTTTACCGGAGGTTTCGGCGCACCGGGCGCGGCAGTTCCCGCTTTTTGCGCAGCATCTCTCGCGGCCGTTACGCGAGCTTTGGCCGCTTCGACTTGCGCGTCTTTCTCGGCGTCAGCTGAAAGAGAAGAAGGGGAAGTTGCGCGCGCGTCGCCGGGGTCCCCGGCGGATGTTTCTCTGTCCGCCGGGGTGGCTTTCGGGCGCGAGTCGGCAGGCGCGTCAGTTGGTGATCCCGAATCCGGGGGTTTACCTTCCTGTGCCATAAAACTCAGTTAGTACACTCTGAGTTAGCAACGCTTCGGGCTTTCGGCCACGGGCGCGCGGTCAATCAAACGCAACGCTCACGTGTAAATGCAATTTAGAACAGGTCGGACGAAGCTGATTTTTAGCACGCGATTTAGAGCATTGTCAATCGAGTGAATCACGAAACCATCGAGTGTTATCTTTGGATCACAGTGTTGGAGCGCCGACTCTAGTCGGGTAGTAGCGAGTCGAGAAAAGGCCCAACTGAAGTTGGCACTCTAACACCTGCAGACGAAGCGGCACTCGCTTGACGATGTCCTTACGCACCCGTATCATGGTTATTTGATTGAGGCATAGATTTGACGACTATATAAGGTGAAGAAGAAATGAAACCGGGGATTCATCCTGAATACAAAGAAATAACAGTGACCTGCGCCTGTGGCGAGACTTTTAAGACGCGCTCGACGCGCAAAGAGGATCTACACGTGGAAATATGTTCGGCCTGCCATCCGTTCTTTACCGGCAAGCAGAAACTGGTTGACACGGCAGGCCGCGTCGATCGATTTAATAGGCGGTATGGCAAGAAGACGGCGCCCGAAGCTGCGGCTGCGAAATAAGCTTGATGACGATTAAGCATTAGCGAAATATTTTATCGATGCCGGCGTTACCGACGCTGGTCGTGCGAAGTGCATCAAAGCGCGCGCGGCCAGAATCAAGATCGCCGGCATTGTTGTAAGTAAGTGGCACAGACTTTAGTCTGTGTTCGTTCCAACAATCGTTATTCACAGACTAAAGTCCGTGCCACAAAATTATGAGCACTAATGAAAGAGATTTAATCGTCGGCGGTCAGGCCGTCATCGAAGGCGTCATGATGCGCACACCGAATGCGTATGCGATCGCGGTGCGGAAAGCTGACGGCACGATCGTAAATACTGCGGCTGCGCTACCGAAGTGGAGCGACAAGGCCCCGATCCTCAAGCTGCCAATCCTGCGCGGCGGCGCCGTGCTGCTGCAGTCGATGGGCCTGGGAATCAAGGCCTTGAATTACTCGGCGAGCGAAGCTTTCGCGGAAGCCCAGGAAGCTGAAGCCGCGCAAATTGAGGTCGCGTTAACACCCGCAGTGATCGAAGGTGAAGGCGACTTCGCGGGAATCACTGGTGGGGTGCCGGGGTTATTTCCAATTCCTAAGAAGAAGCGATCGAAAGATGAATTGAAAAAAGGCGGAACGGCGGCAGCCGCCAGCTCGATCGTGTTTGCTTTGATTTTCAACGTGCTGCTGTTTATCGCAGCGCCTTTGCTTTTGACGAACGCGATCTTTGTGGCCGCGGGGTGGGCGCCGCAGGCCGCGCAAAATTCAACCGCGACAGCCGGCAAGGATGCCGGTGAACCGCCGGCAGAGATGCCAGCGCTTCGGCGAACATGGAATTCAGTTCGTGGTTATTTGCATCCCGTTCGGCCGACGGTTGGATTTAATTTGATCGACGGACTGATCAGGATGAGTTTCTTTCTCATCATGATCATAGGTTTCTCTTTGCTGAAGGACATCAGGCGCGTCTTTGAATATCACGGCGCGGAACACAAGACCGTCTTCACCTGGGAAAAAGGCCTGGATTTGACGGTCGCCAACGCGCGGCCGCAACCGCGGCAGCATCCGCGCTGTGGCACCAGCTTCCTGATGGTGGTGATGCTGGTTTCGATTCTGCTGTTTTCAGTAATCAAGTTCGATTCCCTGCTGTTCAATTTCCTGGTGCGCATCGTTTTGATTCCCGTCGTCGCCGGACTGTCGTACGAAATAATTCGGCTGTCGGCTCGCAAAGAAAGCGGCGCGTTTTTCAAATTGATTACACGACCGGGCGTGTGGCTGCAAAACGTTACGACGAAAGAGCCTGACGATTCACAGTTAGAAGTGGAGATCGAAGCTTTGAAGGAAAGTTTGAAGTTGGAACCGAAGACGAGTGAGCCGGAATTGGCGCCGTTGTCTTGATGTTTGGAGTTCCGCCTTTAGGCGGCAATTTTCCAATGACTTCCGCCTGAAGGCGGAACTCCGAAACAGACATGCTCGACAAACTTGCACAAATCGAAACGCGCTACGAGGAGTTGGCCAATGAACTCTCTTCACCAGAGTTGTTGTCCAACCCTTCCGCGTACGCTAAAGCTGCGAAGCAACATCGCAGCCTGGGCGAGATAGTAGAGAAGTATCGGGCGTGGAAATCACTGAACGAACAATTGACCGGCGCGCGCGAACTCGCAGCTACTGAAGATCAGGACATGCGCGAGTTGGCTCAAATCGAAATTGAATCCCTGCAAGCACAGCTCGAACAAACTGACAGCGACCTCAAGTTCCTGCTGATTCCGCAGGATCCCAACGATGAAAAGAACGTGATTCTGGAGATTCGCGCCGGCACCGGCGGCGATGAAGCATCCCTGTTTGCTGCCGATATCCTGCGCATGTATGCGCGCTATGCCGAACGCCAGCGCTGGAAGATGGAGATTCTCGATGCTTCCGAAACCGGAATCGGCGGTGTGAAGGAAGCCGTCGCGCTGATTGAAGGCGAGAAAGTCTATTCGAAACTGAAGCATGAATCCGGCGTGCATCGCGTGCAACGCGTGCCGCAAACTGAGGCCAGTGGACGCATTCACACTTCGGCGATCACCGTTGCGGTTCTTCCTGAAGCTGAAGAAGTTGACGTTAAGATCGATCCGAAAGATCTGCGCATTGACACCTTCTGTTCTTCCGGGCCAGGCGGACAATCGGTGAACACTACTTATTCGGCTGTCCGCATCACCCACTTGCCGACTAACGTCGTCGTCTCTATGCAGGACGAAAAATCTCAGATCAAAAATCGCGAGAAAGCAATGCGAGTCCTGCGCGCTCGTCTCCAGGAGATCGAAGAACAGAAGCAACACGAAGCGATCGCGAGTGATCGACGTTCGATGGTCGGCTCAGGCGATCGTTCAGAAAAAATCCGCACTTATAACTTCAAAGAAAACCGCGTTACCGATCACCGCATCGGTCTCACCATTCATCAACTGGATCAGGTCATGGACGGATCGCTCGATGCGATCATCGAAGCGCTCACCACGCACTATCAGGCAGAGAAGTTGAAAGAAGAATCTCTGACGCCAGTCGAGGTCTAATCTCTAACGCCCGGTGCGAGTTCTTTCGCCGCCTTTAAGCCCTTTCCGAGCCTGCGACTCTCGGAGAAGCGATTTTTTGTTCCCTTGAAATCACGTTTTGACAGTTCCACTTTTTGAATGGTAGATTCGCCTCACCCCAAAGTTCCCGAGCACCCCCTACGAATTGGTTCGTGAGTCGAAGCCGGAAGATTTGAGTGTGCGCTGAAGCGAACTCTCGCAGATCGCCCTGGCTGTTGCGAATTGATTTCCTTGGCGTGGTAAATCGCGCCTCCGGCTCGTCCCCTCTTAGTTCTCAAGTTTTCTCAACCCCTGCCCGCTATGATTATGCGCACATTAATTGGAAGGCGCATACACC
>QHXH01000063.1 GCA_003222855.1 Acidobacteriota bacterium | reverse complement strand
AAGATCTGGATCTCCTAACGAACAGTCACCGTAACATTATTGGCCGTCAGAGAATTTCCCGTCGCCCGTTGTAGATCGGCCATCGCTTTGTTCAGATCGGTCTGCGCGCGCAGTTCGTTTCCCTTCGCCGTCGCCAGGGCCGTCTGCCTTTCAAGCAAAAGAAACACTGTCGATTGCCCGGCATCGAGTTTGCGCTTCTCGCTTTCGTATTGCTGCTCGGCCGTAGAGCGGGCGACCGCTCCCGCGCGCAGGCGTGCCTCAGCGGTGCTCAGCGTTTGCAGCGCATTGCGGACTTCGACCTGGATCAACTGCTCAAGCTGTTGTCGCTGCGTCGCAATCTGTTTTCCGGCGACCAGCGCATGGCCCAGTTGGCCCTCGGCGGCGCGATTGTGAAGCGGCAAACTAACCGCCACCCCCACGCGGAAATTATTGAACTGATTTGAACCCAGGTTTGACAGCGACTGCCAGTAACCCCCAAACAGATCCGGCGGAATCGTCACCGTCGGTGGCGCCGTTAACGCTTGCAAACCGGCGAGCGCGGATAACTGATTCACGCGCGCGCGCAATTGATCGTTGCTGGCGCTCAAAGGATTAGTCGTTGAGGTCACCGTGCCGGCATTGCCGGTCATGCCATAACTGCCAACCAAATCAATCTCAGGCTTTCTTAGATCGCGATAGAGCTTTTGATCCAGCAGATTGATCTCGCGCGCTAAATCTGATTGCCGCAGCTCCGGCCGATTTTGCATGGCGGCGTCCATAGCATCCGTAAGCGAGACGTTCGGCAGCGTGAGATCGACTTGATCAGTCGGAATCAACGAAGTGTTCCACAACTTTGATTTCTGATTCTCGGCGATCATGTTCTTCAGATTGTTCTCAGTACGATTTACATCTTCGAGCGCGCTGAATTCCGCCTGCTCGAAATTCGCCACCTGCGTTTCAGCCGCCACCACATCAATCGGGGCCAGCGATCCTTCCGCAACCATGCGGCGATTGTGTTCGAGTTGTGTACGTGCATCGGCGAGCGAGTCGCGTTGAATCTGTAAATTGCGCAAGGCGAAAACCAAATCCCAGTAGCTACGCTGCACGTTCGTGATCACTTCAATCGCGCGCTGGCGAAATTGCGCGTCAGTCAGCGAAAGATTTTTCTTCGCGATCTCGATCTGCCGCCGCGGCAAATCAAATCGCAGCCCGCGCACGAGCGGTTGTGTGTAGGTGAACGTCAGCGCGGTCGGATATTGCGGATTGAGCGTTGAAAACTGGCTGTTGCTCGTCTGGCGTATCGAAGTGAAGTCGACCCGGTAGTTTCCGCCGCCTTTCGGAGTCAGTCCTTCGACTCGGCCGGTCGCGGTGATGTCAGACGTTTCTACGCGTGCCGCCCCGCTGAGAAAACTGGTTGCCGGCGAATTGATTTTTTCAAAGTAGTTTTGCGCCGTTAGTTTTGGATCATAGGCGCCGCGAACTGTCAGCAGATCAAATTCCGCGATCTTTACGCTGTCGCG
>QHXH01000799.1 GCA_003222855.1 Acidobacteriota bacterium | reverse complement strand
ACGCTGAGTATCTCTCTGACGGCATTACGGAAAGCCTAATCAACAGCCTCTCACAAATACCACGGGTGAAGGTGATGTCACGCAATTCCGTCTTTCGCTACAAGGGGCGCGAAACTGACGCGCAGAAGGTCGGAGAAGAATTAGGAGTGCGCGCCGTCTTAGCCGGTCGGGTCACACAGCACGGCGATGGTCTGGACATAAATGTTGAATTGGTAGACGTGCGTGACAACACGCATCTTTGGGGACAGAGGTACAGCCGCAAGCTGGCAGATATTCTGAGCGTCCAAGACGAAATCGCCAGCGAGATCTCCGACAGGTTGCGATTGCAATTGACTGGCGAAGAAAAGCGGCGCTTGACCAAGCGTTACACCGATGACGCCGAGGCTTACCGGGCATACCTCAAGGGTCTCTACTACGCCGACAAATTCACCGAGTCAGGGTTGAATAAAGGTCCGAACTACGCGCTAGCCTACGCTGGAATCGCCGATGCCTACTGGAATGACAATGAATTGCATACAGGCCCCAGGGAAGCAATGCCCAAAGCGAAGACGGCAGCTCTCAAAGCTTTGGAAATAGACGACACCCTCGCCGAGGCTCATGCCGCGTTGGGAATTGTCCTTACCGCTTATGATTGGGACTGGCCTCGCACCGAGACAGAATTCAAACGAGCCATCGAACTCAATCGAGATTATGCGATAGCCCACAACCATTACGGATGGTACTTATCGCTGGTGGGGCGCTTTGACGACGCGATTAGAGAGTTGAAGCAGGCGCAGCTGCTCGATCCGTTCTCACTTGAAGCTAATTCGAATTTGGGGCTTGCTTACTGCCGGGCGCACCGGTACAACGAGGCTATAGATCAATTAACCAAGACGATCGACATGGACCCAAACTTCTGGATGCCGCATACGTTTCTCGGATGGACTTACAAAGCGAACGGACGTTACGCCGAAGCGATCGCTGAACTGGCCAAAGCGAAGCAGTTCGATAATAACAATATGATCCTGGGATCACTCGGCGAGGCATACGCCCTATCGGGAAACAAGGTTGAGGCCCAGAAGGTGCTGGACGAGTTAAACGCATTCTCAAAGCAGCACTTTGTCTCGCCGTACAGTATTGCCCTAGTGTACGCCGGGCTTGGAGAAAAGGATTTGGCGTTCCAATGGTTGGAGAAAGCTTATGGGGATCGAACTGAGTTTCTAGGTTGGATTAAGGTTGATCAAAGACTTGATGGCCTTCGCCCAGACCCGCGCTTCTCAGAACTCATGCGCCGCGTCGGACTGCAGCAGTAGCGCAAACTGTTAGTTTGCGGATTAGGAACGCGGATTAGGAACTCGGCCGTTACGAAATCCGTTCGAAGATTGGCGCGGGCGGGATGGGTGAGGTGTATCGCGCGCGCGATGAAAAATTGAATCGCGACGTGGCAATCAAAGTTCTGCCTGCATCGTTATCACAGGATCAAGATCGACTGCGGCGTTTCGAGCAGGAAGCACAAGCTGCCGGCGCGTTGAACCATCCCAACATTCTTGCCGTCTACGATGTCGGCATGCATGACAGTTCGCCTTACATCGTCTCGGAACTGCTCGAAGGCGAGACGCTGCGCGAACGACTGGGCGGCACGGCGCAGCCGCAACGCAAAGCGATCGACTATGCGATCCAGATTTCGCATGGTTTGGCGGCTGCGCACGAGAAAGGGATCGTCCATCGCGACCTGAAGCCGGAGAACATCTTCATCACCAAAGATGGCCGCGTGAAGATTCTGGACTTTGGAATTGCCAAGCTCATACAAGCTGATAGCGGCCAACAGCAAACCGACATTCCCACGCGACGCGTTGACACTGGTCCAGGTGTAGTAATCGGCACGGTCGGTTACATGTCGCCCGAACAAGTCCGCGGACAAGCTGTCGATCATCGCTCGGACATCTTTTCATTCGGCGCAATTCTTTACGAGATGCTTTCGGGCCGACGGGCGTTCCATCGCGAGTCAACCGCCGACACGATTAGCGCGATCCTGAAGGAAGACCCGCAAGATCTTTCAGACACAAATCAGAATATCTCTCCCGGGCTCGAACGTCTGATGAACCATTGTCTCGAAAAGAACCCTGAAGCGCGATTTCATTCAGCCCGGGATCTCGGCTTTGCGCTCGAGGCACTTTCGGGATCCTCATCAGTTTCCGGCCAGACGCTGACGGCGCTGACTGCACTCTCGACAGGATCGCGAATGACTAAGCATCTGCCCTGGATTGTAGCCGGCGTTCTGTTCATCGCGCTTCTT
>QHXH01000062.1 GCA_003222855.1 Acidobacteriota bacterium | reverse complement strand
GTTGTAATCACATCATGAGCTTAATTGACAGACTGAAACAGAAATTCGGCATCGCACCGGCCGATTCGGGCCGAGCTCCCATTCGCATTTTCTTACTCGAAGATGACGAGCGTCGCTGCGCATGGTTTGAGAAGCGTTTCAAAGGCGACCGGCTGGACATTTCGTGCGACATTGCAGAGGCGAAGGAGCTACTCGAGTCGAACACCTACGATTCGATTTTTCTCGATCATGATTTGACGGCGGCTGACTCGTTGTTATTGACTGACGCTGCTGCCTTGGAATGTGACCGGCAAGAGACGAGACTCAACAGTACCGATGGAATTATCAGCAAACTGAGCTTGCGGCAGAGCATAATGTAGTGATGCAAGGAGGCCAATCATGGTTCGCTTTGTACCATTATCATTGCGGAGGGAATACGATTGGATTTGGTGACCGACAATATCAAAGATGAATTCCAGCGTATAAGATAGCACCGCTGATCAGACAGGTATCGGTTCCAACGTTTTTGATGGCGGCTTGCTGGATAATTTTGATTTCGCGACTTTGCTCGTTCATGGGAGTTAATGATGGCTACTCTTGTAACAGGCGGCGCAGGCTACATTGGCAGTGTAATGGTCGAGAAATTGTTGGAATGCGGCGCCTCAGTAGTCGTTCTCGACGATCTCCGTCGCGGACATCGGGCCGCCGTTAACGCCAGCGTTCCTTTTTACCAGGGTCGAGTTGGGGACCGGCAACTGGTGCAATCGATCTGTGCTGAACATGAAATCGAGTCATGCATTCACTTTGCCGCGCTGGCTTACGTCGGTGAATCTGTAACCCAGCCAAAACTGTATTTCGAGAATAACGTCGAGCAGGGCTTCGCGCTGCTTGATACTTTGGTTGCTGCCGGTGTTCGTCGCTTCGTGTTCTCGTCCACCTGTGCCACGTACGGAGAACCAACAAAGATTCCCATCGATGAGCAGCACTCACAGCGCCCCACCAATCCGTATGGATGGTCCAAGCTCATCATGGAAAAAATCCTCCAGGCCTACGACGACGCTTTTGGACTTAGGTTTGTTGCCCTCAGATATTTTAATGCGGCCGGCGCCACGACCACCGTTGGTGAGCATCACGAACCAGAGAGCCATCTAATTCCTAATGTTTTGTTGGTCGCGCTCGGAAAGGCTCCGTACGTATCTGTCTTCGGCAACCAGTATTCAACGCCTGACGGTACCGCAATTCGTGATTACATTCACATCGCCGATCTTTGTGACGCGCATCTTTTGGCGTTGGAATATCTGCAAAATGGCGGCGCGTCTGAATGCCTCAATCTGGGAAATGGGCGCGGCTACTCAGTGAACGAAGTAATTAACACAGCGCGGCGAATAACTAATTGCGAAATCGAAGTCAGGAATGAGCCGCCGCGGCCTGGTGATCCCTCGCGCCTGGTTGCTGATGCTCGAAAGGCGCGAGCAGTCCTGGGCTGGAACGCGAAATACACTGAGCTCGAAGCCATCATCCGAACGGCTTGGGATTGGCACCGAGCGCATCCGGAAGGTTACGAGAAATGATTACCAATAATGATGGACGAACCTTCGAATCTGACGATCGTAAATCTCGCTGACCGCCCGCATAGTCTCATCAGTTAAGAGGGAAAAGTCTGCGGTGTGGGCGTTGTCTGCAACTTGCGCAGGACGCCTGGCGCCCGGGATCGCGCAGGTCACCGCATCGAACATCAGAATCCAGCGCAAGGCGAACTGTGCCATGGTCATTCCCTCCGGCACAACTTCGCGTAACTCTTCGACAGCCTGCAAGCCAGTTCCGTAATCGACACTGGAAAATGTCTCGCCGCGATCAAACGACTCGCCATGACGATTGAAAGCGCGGTGATCATCCGCCGCGAATTGAGACCGCGTCGTTAGTTTCCCAGTTAACATCCCGGAAGCCAGCGGCACGCGGGCAAGGATGCCGACCCTTCTTCTGTCTCGGCAGTGTCGAAGTTCACGCCCCAAATCCACAGCCCGGTGCAACGCCGCCAGTGATTCGCGATCGTCGACATCTCCCCACGCGCCGCCGATAGCCCAGGCGCCAAAACTAATCTCAGAAACTCTCCAGCCAGTTCGGCCCAGTTCTCGATACTTCATTGCCAGCTTCGCCTCGACACGTTGCGCCCGCCTAAAATTCCGTACGCCAGACCAGGTTATGCCAGGTGCGAGACAGAAAGCTATGTTCATGACACCCAAAGTTGTGCTAAGAAGAGGCGACCATTCGGGCATCACCATTTATGCGATTTCTCGGAATCGATACCGGTACCGGCGGCACGCGCGCGCTTTTGATTGACGCTGAAGGTCGAGTTACGACTTCTGCGACAATCGAACACTTGCCGTTTGCATCGCCTGAAACGGGTTGGGCTGAACAAGACCCGCGCGATTGGTGGCGGGCGGCGACGCTCGCGATCCGTTATGTGATCTCCAAAAACGACATCCGGCCCGAAGAAATTAGCGCCATTGGGTTTTCCGGACAGATGCACGGTGCGGTTCTACTCGACCAGCATGATGAAGTGCTACGCCCATCGATCATCTGGTGCGATCAACGCACGAGCGCCCAGTGCGTCGCGATTACCGAAAAAATCGGCGCTACGCGGCTAATCGAGCTGACGTGCAATCCTGCGCTGACCGGATTCACTTTGCCGAAGATGCTTTGGGTGCGAGAGCTTGAGCCTGAGCTTTGGCGGCAGGTCCGCACGGTCTTATTGCCTAAGGACTATGTTCGCCTGCGTCTCACGGGAGACAAAGCGACAGATGTTGCGGATGCTTCGGGCACTTTGTTATTTGATGTGGCCCGACGCAAATGGTCGCAGGCGATGTTGGCGGCGACGGAAATCGACGAAGCCTTGTTGCCGCGAGTGTACGAGTCTCCTGAAATAACCGGCGTTGTGTCTTCAGTCGGTGCGGCAGCCACCGGCTTACGGGCGGGTACGCCTGTAGTTGGCGGCGGCGGTGATCAAGCCGCGGGCGCCGTCGGCATGGGCATAGTTCGACCAGGTACAGTCAGTGCGACGATCGGAACTTCGGGAGTTGTCTTTGCAGCCAGTGACAAACCGGCGCTCGATCCGAAAGGGCGCGTCCATACTTTTTGCCACGCCGTACCTGGCCGCTGGCACGTGATGGGAGTAACTCAAGGCGCCGGTCTTTCGCTACGCTGGTTTCGAGATCAATTCGGCGCCGGGGCTGACGATGCTCGCGACCCTTACGAACGATTGACGGAAGAGGCCGCCCGCATTCCGCCGGCGGCGAATGGCCTGATCTGGACGCCGTATTTAATGGGCGAGCGCACTCCGCATCTGGATCCCCACGCGCGCGCGGCGCTCGTGGGATTGACCGCGAATCACACCCGCGCGCACGTCGTGAGAGCAATTCTCGAAGGCGTGGCGTTCAGTCTTCGCGATACCTTTGAGATTTTTAGCGAGATGAATGTTCCGGTCAGAGAGATCCGGCTCGGCGGAGGCGGCGCGCGCTCGGAACTTTGGCGCCAAATTCAAGCCAATGTTTACGGGCGCGAGGTGAAGACAGTAGAAGCCGAAGAAGGAGCGGCGTACGGCGGGGCATTACTTGCGGGAGTCGGCGCCGGAGCCTGGCGCTCGGTCGATGAAGCCAGCGATTCAGTCGTCCGGATCAAGTCGGCCGTGGCACCAAATCCCGAAGCAGTGGAAACGCTCGAACACCAGTATCGAAGGTTTCGCGCCATCTATCCGGCGTTGCGACCGCTCTATGAATGATCGTTTTCACCTGATTTGACATTTTTCAATTGTCATTCACCATGCAAACGCAAACAACGGAGGAAAGATGAACTCAAGAAGACCGTCAACGCATATCGTCTATGGATTGGTTTGCGGCGTGCTGCTCGCGAGCGCCGTATTCGTTGGAGCTTGTAAGCAAGGTGGCACTGGCAAGCGTTACAAGCTGGCCTTTGTCACCAACAACGCTTCTGACTTCTGGACGATTTCGCGTAAAGGGACAGAAAGAGCCGCGGCGGAACTTTCGAACGCAGAGATCGACTTTCGGATTGATTCAGACGGCACGGCTGCCGAACAACAGCGTATCGTCGACGATCTGCTGGCCAAGGGAGTAAAGGGCTTTGCGATCAGCCCTGTCGATCCAGTCAATCAAACGCAAATGCTCAACCGCGCAGCGCAACAGGCGCTGGTGGTGACGCAGGACAGTGACGCGCCGAACAGTAATCGAGCATGCTACATCGGAACCGACAATGTGGCCGCAGAGGCGCTGCCCGAGGGCGGAAAGATCATGCTCTTTGTCGGAAGCCTCGACGCGGCAAATGCTCAGCAACGATATCAAGGGATCAAGGAAGCGCTGCAAGGTTCGAACATTCAGATCCTCGACGTCCGCACCGACAGCACCGACCGTGTGCGCGCCAAGTCGAATGCCGCGGATACTCTGGTGCAGTATTCAGACATTGGAGCGTTAGTGGGACTTTGGTCGTACAACGGGCCTGCGATCGTCGGCGCGGTGCGGGATGCAGGAAAGGTTGGCAAAGTGAAAATCATCGCCTTTGATGAAGAGGACGAAACCCTGAACGGAATTCGCGATGGAGCGATCTATGCCACAGTCGTGCAGCAGCCTTTTGAGTTTGGTTATCAGTCGATGAAATTGATGGCGAAGATTCTCGACGGCGATCGCTCGGGCATCCCGGCGAGCAAACAAATCTTTGTGCCGACGTTGGCGATCAAAAAAGAACAGGTGGATGACTTCGCCAGGAAGATCAATCAGTTGCGCGGTCGCTAAGTCAGAACCGCCTGTGGTAGCGGGCGGTTGCTGTTGAGTAACTCGAATCGAGAACGGGATGAACTTCCAGACTCTACCGTCTGGAGGCAGAAATGGCGGTAGCGGGAGGGCTCTGATTGGCTAGATCCACAATGGACCACGCGATTAACCACCCGCTACCGCAGGCGGTTCTGACTATGTCGGGCATCAGCAAGCGCTTTCCGGGCGTGATTGCGCTTGAGCAGGTCAACCTGGACATCTATCCGAACGAGGTCGTCGCGTTGATCGGTGAAAATGGCGCCGGCAAATCAACCTTGATGAAGATCCTCGGCGGAGTGACGAAAAGGGATGCGGGCACAATTCGACTCGACGGAGAAAAGATCGAGCTCCATTCGCCGAGCGAGGCCAGCAGGCGTCGCATCGAATTTATTCATCAGGAGCTA
>QHXH01000061.1 GCA_003222855.1 Acidobacteriota bacterium | reverse complement strand
ATGAGAAAGCTGACGTGCGCGCTGCCACCTTCAAGTCTTTGATCTTCGCCAAAGCGTTCAAGAGCTCTTCCGCCAGACCGTCGCAGAAGTATTCGTTCTGGGCGTCCGCGCTCATGTTCGTAAACGGCAGCACGGCAATTGAATTGCGAGCCTCAACTACGGCTTGAACTCCGACTGAGAATCCGTGTGCAGCTCCCGGCCACATAGTGACTCCACGTGCAGCAGCAACTTCCAGATGCTTTTGTAGTTCCTTGAGATCGGCGTACAAATCCTTGGCGTTTTTGAAACGCTCGTCGCGCGCCTTTCTAAGCATCTTCAAGACAATGCGTCCGAGTTCGGCAGGAATTTCATTATTGAACTTGCATACATCCTCTGGTTCGTTCTTAAGAATCGCGGCCAGCAGGTCGCTCGTAGTCTCTCCAACGAACGGCCTCTCGCCGGTAACCATCTCGTACAACACAACTCCAAAACTCCACACGTCTGTGCGTGCATCTAACGCCTGCCCGCGAGCTTGTTCCGGCGACATGTAGGAGGCCGTGCCGAGAATTGTTCCAGCTTGACTGAGAAACTGCTGTGTCTCCGCCTCGCTCTCAGCTACCGTCTTCTTCGCCAGACCAAAATCCAGAATCTTTATTTGCCCGCGGCCGTTAACCATGATGTTGGAGGGCTTAATATCGCGGTGAACGATACCTCGAGCATGGGCTTCCGCCAGAGCATCGGTGATTTGCAAGGCGATGTCGAGCGTTTGGGCCAAATCAAAGCGATCACCTTTGATTTTTTCCGCAAGCATTTTGCCGTCGATATACTCCATCGCAATGAACGTAAGATCGCTTTCATCATTGATTTCGTGAATCGTGCAGATGTTGGGGTGATTGAGCCCGGAAGCGGCCTGGGCTTCGCGAAGGAAGCGAGCGACCCGTTCGCTGTCTTCACGGAATTCAGCAGGCAAAATCTTCAGAGCAACTTTGCGATCAAGTTTCGTGTCCTGCGCCAGATACACTTCGCCCATCCCGCCCTCGCCGATTTTAGAGCGGATTTCATAACGGCCCAGTCTTGTGCCCGCGGTTATCAATTAATCGTCAATTATCGCCGGCGACGATTACTCTTCAATGCGGCAGCCCAACCCGTCGAATGAGATCGCTGAATCGCGCATCGTGGCGCAAATCATCAAGCGCGGGATCAACTTTCAAACTTACAAGTTGCATATCGTGCTCGTCGTAAGCCTGGTTGAGCATCTCGAAAGCCTTGTCCTTATTGCCCAACGCTCCATAGACTCCCGCGACCGAATATGCAGACGTCGGCACTCCGGCGACCTCTTCAAGTAACTTCGTGGCTTCACTCTTTTTTCCCCATCGCGCAAAGGCCTGCGCCATGATTACTTTTACTGACGCCTCAACCGGCGCGGCGCCCCTGACGAGATCCAACACTTTCTTGTATTCGACCAGCGCTGCTTCGTACATTTGCTTTTGGACATAAACGCAACCGAGCACGCTGTGCGCCGCGGGGAAATTTCCGTCCATCTCGATCACCTTTTCAAGTTGCGCGATAGCGCGATCGTATTCACGCCCAGTGTAAAAGTTCAGCGCGGCCGTCATATTCATGAGCAGGGAAAGCGGGTCTCGCTCGACCGCCATCTCAGCTTCCCGGAAAGCCTCTTCGTGACGGCCAACATTCGCCAGATAGATTGCGTACCAATGATGGGCCTCCGCATAGTTGGGACTCAGCGACACGGCGCGCACAAACTCGCTTTCTGCGCCGGCAAAATCCCAATCGTAAAGGAACCGAAAGAAGCCTAACGATGCGTGCGCCTCTCCCAAATCGTTATCAAGCTCTAACGCTTTGGAGATTGCTTTCTTTGCCTGATCACGATTGGCCAAATAAGTCTGACAATCAGCGAGCCCGGCATAAGCAAGAGCGTAGTTCGGATCCTTCTCAATTGCGTGCTGAAAACATTCCGCGCCTTTTTGCACCCCATCAGGCGTCAGCTTGTTAAAATGATAGCGGCCTTTCAGAAAGAGCAAATAAGCTTCGCTGTTTTCAGTGTGCCGCTTTGCCAGCAGTTCCCTCTGCGGGCCGCTGATTTCGATTCGCAGCTTCTCGGCAATCTCGCGCGCGATCGTTTCCTGTGCGCTGAAGAGATCCTCACGTTTGCGAATGTATTGCGCGCCCCACAGGTGACGATCGTCAATCGTATCAACGAGCTCGACACTGATTGACAACAGGTCGTCTGACTCGGCGAGCCGCCCCAGCAGGACGGACGCCACTTTCAATTCGCGTCCAATCGCGCGCGCGTCCGCATCCCGATTCTTATAGCGAAAAGCTGAGTACCGCGAAGTGACGTGCAGCTTCGTCAGCTGTGCCAGATTTCTAATTAAACTCTCTGTGATTCCATCCGCAAGATACTCTGTGCCGGCATTCGCACTGACGTTTACGAAAGGCAGCACGGCGATCGAATCTATTGCGCGCCGGCGTTCCTGATCATGGATCTTTCGCACTGCGGCCATAAAACGGTAGCCGCGCCAGGGAATCGTTTCGATGAACTGACTCTCACGCGGCCGCTCACCGAGTGCGCTTCTCAATGTCGAGATATTGCGTGCCAGATTTCCCTCTGCAACAGATGTGTCAGGCCACACAATCTTCATTACTTCGTCTTTGCTGAGGATGTGCCCGCTGTTTTGTACCAGCGCGAGCAGAACGTCAAAGACTTTTGGCGTTAGCGGAACTACTTCCCCGTCGCGCAGCAATTGCCGCTCGCTCGCGTCGATGCGAAAGGGCCCGAACTCGAAATCTATTGTCGGTTGCCAGAACATCAGTCGGTTGCCAGACAGTTCAGAGTTCAACCTTTAGGTTGCGCCTGCTGGAAAACAGACAAGCTAAAGCTTGAACTCTGAACTTTGCATTCTTGAACGTCGTACACCACGGTTCAGAGTTCAACCTTTAGGTTGTTCCTTCTGAAATTGACAAGCTAAAGCTTGAACTCTGAACATTGAAGTTAGAGCGTTGAACTCTGAACGTTGAAGTCTGAATCTTCTAATCGAGATCCCATTTCTTTCCATAGTCCAGAATCGGATATCGCTCCCACATTTCGATCGCGTGTTCACGACCGACTTGTTCAAGGAACTCAGCCGCGCTAGACCAGGGCCAGTCCTGCCAGCGCGCCACGTAGCGGTGATACACCGGATTGTGATGAACGTAATTAAGCGTGGCCCAGAAATGGCGGTCGGATTTAATCGGCCGCTCAAAGCAGTTGTGCCAAACCTTTCGTCCTCTGGCGCCATCCTCTCCGTTCCAGGCGTGCGATGACCGCCCGTGAAATTGTCCCAACTCGTGTCGCACCTGTTCGATGTTGTGTGTTCTAATCAATCAATGATAATGATTTGGCAGCAAGCACCAGGCATAAACAGCCAGGCAACAATTACGATAAAGTTCTAACAACGATTCCTCGCAATCTGTCATTCGTTCGGCGCTCTTACCGATTATGTGATGGTGTTCATAGCAGGCTGCCGAAATCAAATACTGACGAGTTCCTTGCAGGTCGAGATGCGGAGGTGAATGCCACGGCAGATGACGAGCGCGGCGAAGCTCAAGCGCTCGGACTCGCTCTTGGGGTGACATCTCTCTCCAGTTGTACATAGAAATAAATCGCAAGCTGAAGCTTGAACTCTGAA
>QHXH01000107.1 GCA_003222855.1 Acidobacteriota bacterium | reverse complement strand
TGGAGGTTGATTTTGCCCTGGCGGTTCTGGCGGGACGCGGATTTACCATGCTGACGGCCCACAGAGATCAGTTGAGATCGCGTGCGATCGTGCTTTTCTCTGCAGGTGGGGTTCTGGTTTTCACTCTGTTAGCGGTAACGGTTTTGCGGCCGGCGGCTTTTCATCTGGCACGCGAAGTTCCGGTCGGAATTCTGCGCGCGCCTGAGTTATTCGTTCACATTGCGATTGCTGTCATGAGTGCCTACGCGCTTTGGCGTTACTCACGCAGCAAACGCGGCGCGATAATTCTTGTGCTGGTGGTGCTGATATTCGATCTCGCGGTGTGGGGACAATCGAGCGGTTGGTACGTCGCCAGCCCTCAGACGACCGACGAATATTGGCATCAACCCGAGACTGTGCCAGTGCTCAATAGCATTGCACCGAAAGAAAAGTCTTCATACAGAATCCTGACGGCGCCGCATCAATTCGATCCCACGTTGCCGCCCGTCCCGCCTTCAGTTTCGCATTCAACGGACTGGGTTTTGTGGACCCAACCCGACATTTATATGATGCACGGCATCCAGAATGCCGCGGGTTATGACGGCTTCGGATTGGAACGGTATAGTCAACTGGCAGGACGAATGAAGGTCTGGGGTGAATTAACCGATCCGGACAGCACGCTGCGCGGCGATAGCCGCGAACTAGACGTGACAAATGTTCGCTATCTGCTCTCAATGCGAAGGCAATTGAACACGCCCGCACCGGACCAAGATTTCGCAAAAGCGGATCAGCGATACGGCGACTATATGTTTGCGGCAGAAAGTCTTGGCCTCTCCAGTTTAACGAAAGGAAAGCTTCTCAGCTTTTCAGAGCCCGCAATTGAAGTGGATCGGGTAGGGTTGGTCACTAACCTCGCGTGGTCAGAGAATGTTCCTGACGATACAACCATCGCGCGACTTCGTCTTCAATTGACCGATGGCCGTACCCTCAAATTTCCCTTGCGCGCAGGCGCGGATACGTCAGAGTGGTCTTACGACCGTCCGGAAATTCGGGCGCGCATTCGTCATCGACGGGCCGCAGTGGCGAGCAGTTACCAGGTCAACGATGCACAAGGCAATTACGACGCGCACATCTTTATCACTGCTATCGCATTGCCGAAAGCCCCGAAAGTTACCGGAGGCGAAATTGCAATTGTGCCTGACCCGCGGTGGCCCGATCTGAGCATGAGTGTTTTTCGGATATCGTTGATTAACGAACACGAAGGTAAGACCTACGCGCTGGGACGAAACATGGTAAGCCTGGACAACGAAACTGAAACGCCTGAAGCGAAAACCCAACCGTCGCCGGCGCGTTGGAACCTGGTCGCGCAAACCAAGTACGTGGACATTTATGAAAACGGTAGAGCGATGGCGCGCGCGTGGCTGGCGCCGGAAACCCAAGTGCTTAACGAGGCTGCCATGCTTGAGGTAATTCGTGACGGAAAGTTCGCTGACGGATCGAAATGGGATGCGTCGACAACTGCACTGCTCGAAGCACCGCTTAGGGAGGAAGTTCGACAGGGCGCGCCCGGCCAGGCGCAGATTACCCGCTACGAGCCAAATAGAATTGACGTCAGCACCAGGGCCGACGGTCCTGCCATTCTCGTCTTGAGTGAGAATCATTATCCCGGCTGGCGCGCGTATCTGGACGGACGCGCAGTTGAAACGCTACGCGTTGATTACAACCTGCGTGGTGTGGCCCTGCCTGCGGGTCAACATTTGGTCGAATTCGCCTATCGCCCTAAGTCCGTTCTGATCGGTATGGCAATGTCGCTGTTCGCGATCGCTTTGCTATCAACAGGGATCCTGGTCAATCGCAAGTACAAGAAGCTGGATTTGTGAAAGTGGCACAGGCGTCCCGCCCGTGAACTACGCGCAAGATGCGCGTGCCACAATCAGTTTGTAATCCCAATGACGGAAGCTCCGGAATCAAAGTCACTGTTTGCCGAGCCGCGATTCGTTGACGCGGTCGAGGATTGCTTCTTCTATCACACGATGGAATTGCCGGAGCTGGGCGTGGTGCACGGACATTGGGATCTGCGCGGACGCTTCGATGATTACCTCGGCGGCGTTTCGGTTGCGGGGAAATCCGTCCTCGACATCGGCACGGCAACCGGTTTTCTCAGCTTCGAATCAGAAAACCATGGTGCGTCCAAAGTCGTGTCGTTTGATTTAAGCGATCCGCGACAACAAGCTTTCATCCCCTTCAAGGACAAGCTGTACTACCGCGATTACGAAAGCTTTATGTCTTATCATGCGGTCAAGGTCGAACGGTGGAAGAATGCATACTGGCTGTGTCACCGCTTGTTGCAATCCAGGGCTAAGGTTTTCTACGGAGACATTTA
>QHXH01000106.1 GCA_003222855.1 Acidobacteriota bacterium | reverse complement strand
TGCCGTGGTAAACACAGAGGTGCATAGCAATCCGCCGGGAGAGCGCAAGCTCAGGATCTCTGACGTTTGGGATGTTGCCGTCATGACCTATGGCGATTTTCCCATCTACACTCGACGCTATCCAGCTCAAGGCGTCGAGAACCTCGCCTTCGATCTCCTTCTGGGGAAACCTTGCCTCATGGTGATCCATCACGATTTCTGCAGCGACGGCTGTGCGCGCCTGGTGCAATTCATCGACCAGCTCAATTCCCTCAAAGTTCCGCTCACCTGGCGCCCTCTCGGCGACGTGGTCAGGCGAAGTTATCGGCAGAAGGAACTCTCACCGGATTCGGTCGAGATTGAGATGTACGGAACCGAGTTGCGAGTCAAGAATGGTTTTGACCAGCGAAAGCGATTCATCATAAGAAGGCGCGACTCGGACCCTCGAGCCGTTAAGGAAATCCGCGCCGAGTCGGATCAGATCGCTTGGCATTTTTCGAAAGGCCGCATCGCTTTTGAGATTGAACTAAATCCCGGCGAGAGCAGGACAGTCAGTATTAAATTCCACGATCTCAGCGGAAATGGGCAGTACAGGAAAAATGCAGGCTACAAGGTCAAGACCTTGCTGCGGCGTTATCTGTCCGAGGCACGAGATAATTATTTCGTGCCGACGAAGGCGCGACTCGCGGGATTCGCAAAGTGATTAGGAATGATCTCTGACCGCTGTCCTCCGTCCGCTTTCCTCCGTCATCTGTCTGTGGCGGACAGAGTCTCCGACGTTCTGCGTGGCTTCACCGAGTGGCTCAGTGCCTACGGCGAAACCTCCTGGGATCACCAGAGCTTCTTCGCAGGTCCTGTGGGTAGGGGAGCCAAATCACTTTACTACCGGAACCGGCTTTTGGGCACGGCTGCGGTCGCGCCAATGATCTTCTTTGAAGCCTTCCTGCCATCAGCGAGACGGCTTTTTCATCAACCGACTAGATTTCCAATCGCCGATGCCCACTACGCGATGGGCTTTGCCTTCCTTTTTCAAGTCACCAACGATGACGCCCATTTGCGACGAGCCGTCCACTTTCTCGAAGAACTGAAGAAAAGCCGATGCCCAGGGTTCCAGGAGTACTGCTGGGGTTATCCCTACGATTGGGTCACCCGCAACGGCATGATCAGAAGTCAGACGCCACTGATCACCTCGACCCCGTATGCTTACGAGGCTTTCCTGCAAGTTTACGAAATCTTCCAGCGAATGGACTTCGCGGACGAACGCTTCGGCCAAAGGCCTGGCAGTTCGCAACACTCAACTCTCATCTCTCAACCATCAACCCTCGAAAGAGGAAATGAGTGGAAACAGCTCCTCGAATCGATTGCGCGCCACGCCGCAATCGACATCAAGGATTTCCGGACATCGGAAAACGCCAGCAGCAGTTCATATACACCTTTCGACAAAGGCGGAGTCATCAACGCCGCTGCGTACCGCGGCTTTTTGCTGACCAGCGCTTCTCAAGTTTTTTCCAGTGACGACTACTGGAAGACCGCTGAACGAAACTTGAATTTCGTCCTGGAAAATCAGAACGCCGACGGCTCCTGGTTTTATGCCGTGGATGGCGTGCGCGACTTTGTTGATCATTACCATACGTGCTTCGTAATGAAAGCCATGGCCAAGATCCACGCGCTAACTGGCCATGCGGCAACACTTGAGGCATTGCGCAAAGGAGTAAATTACTACTTGAATAACCTATTCGATTGGGACGGTCTGCCGAAGCCGTTCTCGCGACCTCCACGGCTAACGGTTTACAAGCGCGAGCTTTACGACTGCGCGGAGTGCATTAACCTATGTTTGTTGCTGCGCGACCGCTTTCCCCAATTGGAAACAACCCTGGAAACCGTCGTTAAAGGGATTCTTAAAGACTGGATCAAACCCGACGGTTCCTTCCGCTCGCGTCGTTTGCATTGGGGCTGGGACAATGTCCCCATGCACCGCTGGGGCCAGTCGCAGATGTTTCGCGCTCTAGCATTCTATTTGCGCGAAACATCTGCGACAGAGGTCAGATGGCAGAGATCAGAAATCAGCAGGAAGGCCGCCGGTGCAACGGATGTCAGCGGTCAGAAGATCATGATTTCTGAATGAAAGGAGAAGGGTCCTTGATAATGCTTCCAAGCATCGCTCCGACCTCACGGCATTTCTCCGTGAAAAGTGCATGATCGCGTTTCGATAAATACCCGCAATCACAGGCGAAATCGAGCCAGGTTTCAGTTTCACCGTTCTCGCCGTCCGAATCTGTTAATTTGCTAACGAAATGAGCTTCATATCGGCGTTTGGCCCAGGCCTCCCGTAAATTCGAACACACCGACCTCGATGAACGGCGCAATTGATCCGTTAAAGAATATCGCTCCTCGGCTGGGAAATGTTTGCTCGCATGGAAAATCTCCATCGCCAGTTCGTAGGCTCTTTTGTAAACTGTCAGGTCCTTTGCTGATTTTATTTGCATGATGACCCTCAAATACTCGTTGCAATTGGATGTCAACGCTGACTTCTGACTTCCGACTTCTTAGCTCTGACCTCCGATCTCCGACCTCTGATCTCTGAACAATATGTGCGGCATAGCCGGCCAATTTAACTTCCAGCGACGCGAACCAGTGGAGCGCGAGACGATCGTGCGTATGGCGGACTCGATCGCGCATCGCGGGCCTGATGACGAGGGCTTCTTTATCGCCGGGCCTGTCGGTTTGGGATTCCGGCGACTGTCGATCATCGATCTCGTCGGGGGGCATCAGCCGATGTCGGACGCAGAAAGAACGGTGTGGATAATCTTCAACGGCGAGATTTACAATTACAGAGAACTGCGAGCGGAGCTGCAAAAAAAGGGCCATCAGTTCAGAACAAACTCCGACACGGAAGTAATCGTCCACGGTTACAAAGAGTGGGGCACTGATGTCTTTAATCATCTCAACGGCATGTTCGGACTGGCTATCTGGGATGCGCGCAACCAGCGGCTAGTCGTGGCGCGTGACGCCATGGGTATCAAGCTCATCTATTATAAGATTCGCAATGGGCAGTTCACCTTCGGCTCAGAAATCCGACCGATTCTTGTCGCGGAGGATTCCAAGCCGGAGGTAGATCCCGTCGCGCTTAAACTGTTTCTCCAGTTTCGTTATACGCCCTCTCCTTTGACGATATTTCAAGGTATCCGAAAGCTCGCGCCCGGAACCATGCTGGTTGTAGAAAGAGGCAGATGCCGGGAGGAGCGCTGGTATAACTTTGTTCCCACTCCATTCGCCACTCCAAAGAAGGACGAAGAAGCAGTCGAAGAGCTCCTTCATCTCTACAAAGGCGCAGTTCGACGCCATCTCCTGAGTGACGTGCCGGTTGGGATACTTCTCAGCGGCGGTCTCGACTCGGGATTGCTCCTCGCGTTAATGAACGAACAAGGCGGCCCCTGGCCCGCTTACACAATAGGTTATGGCGAGACTTTCGCCGACGACGAGTTGCGTGATGCCGCGGAGACTGCGGCCCTCTTCGGCGCGCGGCATGTCACGGTGAGGCTTGATCAGAACGAATTCGAACGGTCTTTGCCAGGTATCGTGGAATGCTTGGAGGAACCCATCGCGGCTTCCTCTATCGTGCCGATGTACTTCGTGTCCCGGCGCGCCCGCCAAGATGTTAAAGTGGCCCTTATTGGTCAAGGCCCGGACGAGTTGTTTGGCGGTTACAAGCGGCACCTGGGTGTTCGTTACGGCGAGTGGTGGCGCGGCTTGCCGGTCGGTCTCCGCTCGATGATCGGCTTCGCGGTCAATGGACTGCCACGAAACGAGATGCTGAAGCGCGGCGTCCGTTCACTGAGCGATGAAGACCGGTTGAAGCGTTATCAGGATGTTTTCTCTTTGGCGCCGGCGGAAACGATAAATCGGCTTTTTCGCGACGATGTTTTGCCCGAGAAGCGGGACGACCATGAGCTGGTTGAATATTGGCGCGGATTGACGTC
Source organism: Acidobacteriota bacterium (assembly GCA_003222855.1). Taxonomy (GTDB): domain Bacteria; phylum Acidobacteriota; class Blastocatellia; order Pyrinomonadales; family Pyrinomonadaceae; genus UBA11740. The sequence continues at coordinate 338 of QHXH01000106.1, read as the reverse complement.
GCAATTGGAACACACAGACGAACTCGGCGGGTTTCAACTTCTTGAGATCCGCTCATCGCTTCCCGACGAATTGCTCATGTATGCGGATAAATTGTCCATGGCTCACAGTCTCGAAGTCCGTGTGCCTTATCTGGATCGCACCGTGGTCGAGTACGTCCAGCGCCTCAGCGCTAATTTCAAAGTGCGCAATGGCACTCGGAAGTGGCTGCACCGACAGGTTTGCCAGAGCTACCTGCCACGACAGGTCCTCAAACGGAAAAAGCGCGGGTTCGCCGTCAACGTGGTGGACGACTGGTTCCACTCGTCGCTCCAGGGAAAGCTTCCCGATCTGCTTTTGG
>QHXH01000105.1 GCA_003222855.1 Acidobacteriota bacterium | reverse complement strand
GCCGATCGTGTGAATGATTCCGTCGATCACGCCGATATCGAAGAGCTTCCACAGTCCTTCGCGCGAGCTAACCTCGATCGGTTGAATGATGGCCGCATCATAAATCTCATCGACATAGTACTTGCTCTCCAGCAACCTCGGCATCGGGCGCAGCGGCTGTCGCTGGAACATGAACCAGCCAATACCGATGCCGCTGAGCGCAATCAGCACCGAGACCAGCGCCAGCAAACGTTCTTCATTGATTTCCCACGGACTGGCTGTCTCCAAAGACGCCGCCCCCGGCGCTTCACCAACTAGAGCCACGGCAGGTTTGCCGTCAATCGTTTGCGGGGGCGGTGATAACCAGTGCAAAGGCGGCGACCCATTCTCGCTGACGGCGGCAGTTGAGGGAACCGGATTGATCACCGGCGCCAATGCTTTTTCGAAATAATTTTCGGAATGACCACCGGTCATTGAGCTGATTGCATAAGGAACTCCGACGAGTCCGCCAACTGTCGAAAGTATGGCCAAAACGATTAATGGAATCGTCATCGAGAGCGGTGATTCGTGGGGTGTGTGGCGCAAGTTGTTAACTTGCGCATGGTCATCGTGCCGGTCGTCGCGCCGCAAATTATCAATTTGCGCTACATCAAATCTCTCCGTTCCCCAGAACGTCATCACCATGAGTCGCGTCATGTAAACCGCAGTTAGCAGCGCCGTCACGGCGCCGACGAACCAGAGTGCTTTCGCGGCTCCGCCCGGCATACTGAATGGGCCAGCAACCCAAACCTTCCAAAGGATTTCATCTTTTGAAAAGAAGCCGGCCCAAATCGGCACCCCACAAATTGCCAGCCAACCTGCGCACATAGTCAGCCAGGTAATCGGCATGTACTTTCGCAGTCCGCCCATGCGCCGCATATCCTGCTGGTGATGCATGCCGTGAATCACTGATCCTGAGCCGAGGAACAGTTGCGCTTTGAAAAACGCATGCATCATCACGTGGAAAATGGCCGCGACGAACGCCCCGACTCCGCAAGCGAGAAACATGTAACCGAGCTGCGAAATCGTCGAATAGGCGAGAACTTTCTTGATATCGTTTTGGGCCAGACCGATGGTCGCTGCAAATAGTGCGGTGGCCGCGCCAATGATTGCGACGATGAACATCGCGAACGGCGCGTGCGTGAAGATCGCCGAGCATCGCACCACCATGTACACGCCGGCCGTCACCATGGTCGCGGCGTGAATCAGCGCGGACACGGGCGTCGGGCCAGCCATCGCGTCGGGCAGCCACACAAACAAAGGAATCTGCGCGCTTTTGCCGGTGGCCCCGATGAAAAGGAGGACTGCTACCGACGTTGTGCCACCGGCAAAGATCGCATGCCAGGTGAATCCGTCGATTGGCATCGAAGCTACAGTTGCGAGCGCGCTGGTAACTCCGGTCTTATTGAAGAAGCTGATTGAGGGCGCGCCGGCATTCGATGTCAGCCAGAAGAGCAAAAAAATGCCGAGCACAAATCCCCAATCGCCGACGCGGTTGGCGATGAATGCTTTCTTGGCTGCCGGCGCGGCCTCTTCTTTGTCGAGGTAGTAACCGATCAGCAAATACGAGCAGAGACCGACACCCTCCCAGCCGACGAACATTAGAAGGAAATTGTCGCCGAGCACGAGCGTGAGCATCGCGAACATGAACAGATTCAAATAAGCGAAGAAGCGATAGTAACCGCTATCGCCGTGCATGTAGCCGGTCGCGAAAATGTGAATCAGAAGCCCAACAAAGGTAACGAACAGCGCGTAAATGCCGCTCAGTCGATCCATTGCCAGACCAAAATCAGCCCTGAAGCTTCCGACCTGAATCCACGTCCACAAATGATCCATGATCGGCTGAGTCGAGCGCAGCGCGCCGTCTGATTTGAATGCGAAGTAGAAGCTGAGAATTGTCGAGATGCCGACCGACGCACACGCGACAAGTCCGATGACTCGCTCGTTACGCAGACGGCGACCGATGAACCAGTTAATCACCGCACCGGCCAGCGGCGCGAAGATGATCAGACTTAGAAGGTTGCTCTGCATTCGTTCCTGTCAGGAGCGCGGGCATCCTTGCCCGCAAACGCGAGCGAAGCTCGCGTCATGTTCGTACCTGCAAATCTGGCCGTGAACTTTCGCGCTTTGCGCTCAATGCGGGCAAAGATGCCCGCGCTCCATTACAGCTTCAAGATGCTCGCATCATCGACATCGAGCGACTCTCGCGTGCGAAAGATCGCAATGATAATCCCCAGACCCACCGCGGCTTCGGCGGCGGCCACCGTCATGACGATGAAGACAAACAACTGTCCCGTGACGTCGCGAAAGAAACTCGAGAACGCCACAAACGTCAGGTTCACGGCATTCAGCATTAGCTCGATACACATGAACATCGAGATAACGTTGCGCTTAATCATCACGCCGACGACCCCGATGGTGAAAAGCACCGCCGAAAGCGCGAGATACCATGAAAGCTGTGGAGCCATAACTACTGAAGTCAGAGATCAGAGGTCAAAGATTAGATTCAACCTCAACAACGCATCTATTCTTCATCGCGGGCGTGCGGAGCATCCGCAACGCCCAACAACTGTTCAGCCTCCCGCGAAGTTCGTGCTTCTACCTGCGCCAGATCCGGGGTGGCAAGCGGATTCAGCGTCTCTCTCGCGAAACTTTGATAGCCCGGCACGATGCCAACATTCGCTCCCAATAACCCGCCGCGGCGCGCCAGAGTCATCGCTCCGACTACGGCCATTAACAAGAGAATCGAAGTGATTTCGAACGGCAGCAGGTAAGTCGTGAACAGCCCCGCACCAATTGACGACGTCAATCCCACGTCAGAAATGTTTGTGGTCGGTGTGCCGGGCGATGAGTGCACGAAAAAAATAATGAAGGCCGTCTCGGCGAACAGAATTGCTGCCAGTCCTATGGCAATCGGGACCAGTGAGCGCAAGCGCATCGGCTGTCGCTCCTCGTCTTCGACGTTCAATAGCATGATGACGAATACGACCAGCACCATGATTGCGCCCGCATACACAATCACCTGCACGGCAGCGATGAAGGGCGCTGCCAGCGTCACGTACAAACAAGCGAGCGAGATGAATACGCCGATGAGCGAGATGGCGCCGTAGAGCGGGTTACGCTGCGCGACCATCGAGATCGCGCAACCAATCGCCATCCCGGCAAACAAGATAAAAAGCAGCGCTAACATTGCTTAGTTTGGAGTTTCGCGTTTACGCGGCGCCGCCTGAAGGCGGAACTCCAAACTGCTATCCTCCCCAACCCGTCGTCGTTTTCAAAAACTTCGCGAAATAATCAAATAAGCCCAACCACTGCACGGTCGCAGTCAGCACAATATTGATAATTGCGAGGGGAACCAAAAACTTCCATCCAAAGCTCATTAACTGATCGAAGCGAAAGCGCGGTAACGTTCCGCGCAGCCAGATATAGAAGAACAGAAAGAAAATTACTTTACCCAGAAAATAGAAAACACCGAGCCACGGAAGTTGATGAACGAACGGCCCGTTCCATCCGCCGAGGAAAAGCGTCGTCGCCAACATTGATACCGTGAACATGTTCACGTATTCGGCCAGAAAGAACAGCGCAAACTTCATCGCGCTGTATTCGGTGTGAAATCCGAAAAGGCACTCGGTTCGTCTCAGCGATCGCGGCGATCAAAGAAACCAGAAAACCGAGCGGCTGCACCCAGATTAGATTCCAACCCGTGATGCCCAGATGACCTGATTGCTGTTCCACGATGCTGTAAAGAGCGAGCGTGCCCGACTGCAGGATTACGCCAATCAGTCCCAGCCCCAGCGCGAGTTCATAGGAAATCATCTGCGCCGACGAACGCAGGCCGCCCATCAAACTGTATTTGTTGTTCGACGACCAGCCGGCCAGCGCGATGCCATAGACACCCACCGAAGTCACTCCCAGCACGTAAAGTAATCCAACGTCGAACCGCGCAATCACCAACTGAATCGTCTTATCGATGAACGGCAAATGGATGTCCGGACCAAACGGGTACACGATAATCGTCATCAACGCGGCGGTAGTGACGATCGTGGGTGCGAGAAAATAAACGAATCGCGTTGATTTGTCGGGGACAATGTCTTCTTTGAAAATGCATTTGAGAAGATCGGCCAGCGGTTGCAGAAGTCCACCGGGGCCCACGCGATTGGGCCCCAGGCGGCCTTGAATAAATCCGAGCACACGCCGCTCTGCCAGCACCGTGTAGGCCACCATCGTCATGACGACGGTAAAGGCGACCAGGATGCCGACGATGAGAAGTGCGAGATGTTTTAGATCTTCCATTCAGTTCCTGAGAGAATCTCATTCACGCCCAGCTTTAGCTGGGCGACCTGAAGAAGTAATAACTTGCTGAACCGTTTTAACGGTTTAGTTGGTCCCTCCCGAAACCGTTGAAACGGTAATAGGTCGAGTTGTAACTTCCCCACCACCCAGCTGAAGCTGGGTGTGAATGAGAGCAAAACTTTCATGCAACCGCCGGCGCCCGCTTCAAATCGTTATCAATCGTAATCTGATACAGCGGTGAAATGGCGAAAGTCTCGGGCACTGGATTTCCCTCAGCCAGCAATTGCATCTGCGGCGTTTTGCTAATCAATATCCCCGGCTTGAACAGCTCATGACCGACTGACGGCGTTACGTGCGACTTTTCACCTTCATCGGGCAACGCTTCGACCGATTGACGTGCCGCCTCAATCTCACTGGAAAGATCACGCTGCGCCGCGATTGCATACTTCACTTGCCGAGGTGTACTTTCATCTTTCAAAAGCGGATATCGCAGCCCGGCGTAAGCCGGAATTCGATCCGCGATCTCTCGAAAGACAGCGCTCGACGATCGCTCGAAACCAAAGTCAACGCCCAACTCCGTGGCCAGGCGCGCGGTAATCATCCAATCGGCCAGCGATTGATGCACCGGCTCGACTGACTTGCGCACGCGTTGGACCAGTCCGCCGCTGTTCGTGAACGTGCCGTCAACTTCGGCAAACGATGCAGCGGGCAAGACGACATCCGCAAATTCGGTCGTATCAGTTTCAAAAAGCTCCTGGACTACCAGAAAGTCCAGCCGCCTGCGGCGCTCAGTAAATCGATAGCACTGTGCGCCTGGCCCTGGGCCATGTCGTGCGCGCCGACGCTGTTGTTAAAGAGCGGCAGCGGATGCAACAGCACGCGGCGGCCTTCAGCGGCAAACAGGTAAGGGAACTGTGCGACGATCGATTGGGCGGCGGCGCTTAATTCGCTCCCGAACATGACGACGACGTCACCCTGTGTTTGCTTGATTGCCGCACGCGCTCTCTCAAGGTCGCGCGCCTCGATGCCTGTCTTCTGCGCGGCCAGCTCGTCGTTGTTACTGCTTGCCAATGACAACAAGGCCGCGTCTTCGGTGCCCCGGTTGATGTGAATGAAGTGCGAAGCCTGTTCGCGTATGCGAATCGGCACACTGTTAAAGATGATCAGGTTCGCGCCACCGTTTCGAACTGCTTGCCGGATTTGCTTGCCCGTCAGCGGCTGCAATTCTTCCGGCTCGCCGCCGATCAGCACGATTGTCTTTGCGAAACGAATATCGCGATGCGTCGCTAATTGACCGCCGAGATTTTCAAAGAATGGCTTGAGACTAAATGCGTCAGCAATGGCGAAGTTTTCGGTTTCGACAACTTCAGTCGCGAATTTGCGAAGGACGTAAAGCGATTCGTTTGTTAGTCGGGCAGTGCCAATAACGCCAAGAGAGTTCTGGCCGTGTTCGGCGACGACCTTATCGAGCCGCTCTGCGGTGAAGCGAATTGCTTCATCCCAGGTCGCGGGAATCAATCGCCCACCTTTCTGGTAGCGAATCAGTGGCGTGCGAATGCGCTTTTCATGATTCACGAATGGATGACCGAAGCGGCCCTTGACACAAAGAAACTCGCCGTTGTGCCCATTCACGTAACGATCGCGCGCCACGATGCGCACCAGGTCGCCGCCACGCGAGCCCAAAGACAT
>QHXH01000104.1 GCA_003222855.1 Acidobacteriota bacterium | reverse complement strand
TCAAATCGTTCCCGCTCGGAAATACCGCCACCCACAACGATAGAAAGGACTTGTGGGAAATCACAAAGTACTTTACCGGACACTAGTGTATTAGTGTTTATCGTTTCACGCTTTGAGAATTTTCGGCAAGTAGCCGAGTCGCGTACGCTAGGACGGGCGCAAGCGGAACGGTCACTTTTAAGCCGAGGGGCGTCTTTCTATTTTCCGCCAGCGCTTGCGCCGCCCATCCGCGATCCGGATTGGCTCCGATGATGCCGACACGAATCCTTCTGGCTTCACTGTTGCTTGCTTTCATGTTCTTCTCCTCGCTTACGTGCGCAAATTGCTTCAGCGCTCCGGCCCAGGCCACTAGTCAAAACGCGAAATAATTTGGACGCGTCAAGAATGACGCGTGCCTTACTGTACAACGACAGCGCGGATTCGCTTGCCGCCGCGAACGAGGGCGAGGAGGAGCAGCAGCGTATCTACGCGGCCCTGTAAGGCGGTGAACTTAAAGCCAGGCTCGCGCCCTGGGCTAATGTCTAATGGGAGGAATGGCAGCACCCCGACCGCGGCTGATGTTTTCGGTAGGGACAGGCTAAGCGGCCGTGACGCGGTTTCGCGCTTCGCTGACCGTGATCATTCGTTCGCGGATGTTGTGGCCATTTAGTTTTTGGACAGCATCCGCGACGGGGATACTGTCCTGAATCTCGACGTACGCGAAGCTGGGGGAAACGCTGGCCACGAGATCTCGAATAAGGCGGACTTGCTTCACTGCGATTCCTGAAGATTCCACCCATTTCGAAAGCTCGTCATCTGTGCAGTTGTGAGGAACATTCACCATGAAAAGAGTGCTCATTCTGTTTACCTTATACTGTAACTATCTCTTCTGATCCACGAGTAAAAGTGCGTGAAAATCGAACAAAAAATACATACCGGCCGTGTTTTTTCACGGCTTTATCAGGATTTCGCGAATGTCCAGATCCAGAACAGTTTCCCATGCCGGCGTCACCAATGATCCCGGTCAGCTTGAATTGTGGTCGAGTTTCCACTAATGCCATCTTCCCAAGCTGGCAGTAGTGAATTTGGTCGGCCTCTCTCGCTGTTCGATTCAAAGCCTTGCCATTGAGCCACTTATCACGTTTCCGATCCGTCTCCAAATCGTACCCGCTGGACGTAGAAACCAGTTCTCGCTGGCGGTAGTCCGCTGGCAGTAGTGAAGGTGAGTCATCCAAAAGGCGTCGAGGATCGAAGCGGCGAGCATATATATAAGGATGAAGGGGGCCGTATCGGAGACGAACTTTCACGGCCGAGTTATTGTTCAAAGTCGGCAGCAGCCTGCTTTCCAGGCTTCGCTTGATATCGTCTCCCCATTTCTCGTACTAGCGCTTCGCTGTCACGTACGTCACGCCCACGGCTGGCGCCGCTTGTCCTGGCGTCATGGCCTGTTCGGCGAACGCCTTCTTCAAGCGTTCGAATTTCTCAGTCGAGAGACGCGCCATCAGGAACGCTCCTGAAAATCGCCCGCGCGGTCGATCGCGCGAGAGTCGACCGAGCGCGAAGGCTCTCATGCGAGACAAGAATCCCGTAGTGTTCAAAATCACGAAATGGGCGATCCCGATGCCTTTGACTTGAGGGTCCGAAGAGACGCTCACGTGAACCGTCGTATTTCGTGCTGCCGAGGCGTGCTGGGGGATTAACGAGGCACGGGACCTGCATCACGTAAATGGCCACGACTTCCCGGCTCGGCCCTGCGATGCCGCCAACCATCACGCCGCTTCGCACTCGTTATCATTCAGCAGTCAATCGCGCTCTGATGCCGGTTTAGTTTCTTCGCCTGATTTGATGAAAACGGCAGAATCAGCCGCTTGTCGAGCTTTCCGACACTGGGTTCCGTCCGGTAACGGCAATGAGTCCGCGAACGCGCGCGGTCGCGCCTTCGATCACAGAGTCCCTGTGTGTCCTTTGTCACCGTGTGGAGAAGCTGAATCGTCGGCGGTACATCCGTTTCGTCTGCAGCCCTCTCAATGTCGGCGTCGTGAGTCGACAGTTTCATAAAGCAGAGGGCGACCAACGACGCCAAACGGCATCCCTTCGAAACTTCCGCGCCGAAGAAATCGCTGGTGACGATCTGCTCCCAGTGTCTCTGCAAGAACTCTCTCCACGTCGTCTTCCGCGCTCGTTCCGGCGATGGCTCAATGCCATGCCTTTTCAGAATGCTCCGCACCGTATTGTGTGCCAGATCGTGGCCGAGGTTGGCCAGTGCTCCTTGTATCCGACGATAGCCCCACGAGCGATTCTCCTCAGCGATGCGGACCGCCAACGCAGCGATTTCCCTACCAGTTGGAGGTCGGCCCGGACTTCGACGAGCCTTGCCCGCCTGGTTTCCGTCAATCAAAGTTCGGTGCCACGTCAACAGAGTTTCCGGCGCGGTGATCGTCGCCACTTGCCCCAACGTTTGGCGCCCAGTTTTTTCGCCTTGGCCGCCAAGCGGCGTCGTTGGTCGTCGTTGAACTTCAGACGCCGATTCCCGATCTGTTCCCGAAGGACGCGATTCTCCTCGATCAGATATGCGATAACCCCCTGCTGGTGTCGGCTCATCCATCCAGCGAGGACAACCACCACAAATGAAAATGGGTCGAACGAGAAGCGCACGGCCGATACTATGAACGTGCCGAAGGTGAGATCTCAAGCAATCTCAACAAGATCGATTTTGTGAACAGTACGCGATCATCTCGCCTGCCCCGAAGCCGCTTTTAAATTCGCCGCGCAACGAGCGCGATCGTATTCTTGAACATCACGCCATGCGCGTACTGGCTCAATTCTGAGGACGACGCTTACGGGATTATCGGTGTGTAGCCGAGGCTCCGCAGCAATTGAGCGATTAAAGCGTGTCCTGCGGCATTCGGGTGAATGCGATCGAAGCCAAGCAGGCCCTTGTCGCCCGGGTCGTCGGTTCCCGTTGGACCGTTGAACGCCTGATGGACAGGTGCGTACGCAATGTGCCGCGCGCTTGCCGTTGCGGCAATATACGAGTTGACCTGGTCGAGGTACCCGTTCACCACCTGGAAATCGTTGCCGGAATCTCCGGGCCACGTATCGGAGGCCTGATCGACGTCAACAAACGGATTGTAGATATCCATGGTTCTCACGAGTGTGGGCCGGGACCGCCGCAGGGTGAGGATTTCATTAATAATGCCGTCCCAATTGGACTCAAATGTTTGAACGGCGTCGCGCAGGCACTGCTGGTTGTCGGCACCGCCGCATATCTTCGCCTTATAGAAGGATCGCGCGTTCCTGATGAGATCGTTGCCCCCGATATCCCACGTCACGACATCGGAAAAGAAAACAGCAGTTCGAAACAGAGAGTTAGTGCGGAGAGCATTCAGCAGGTCACCGCTCGTCCATGCAGGAATGCCAAGGGGGAGGAGGAGGACGGGCAATGACAAATCCGATTGCAGATAACCGGCGTACAAGGGAACGTAAGCGTGTCCGGGCGGTGCGTACAGACCAAACGCGATCGAGTCTCCCAAGGCCGTATAGGTCAAGCGGCGAATAGCCGCGGACGAAGGCTGGAGCGGCCAAAAGGCCCCCGCCATAACGACGAATAACAGAAAAACAAATCCTGCTGAACGATGGCGCTTCGTGAAGAGTCGATCAATACGTTTCATTGAATACTCCCTTTTGAAATTTCCGTGTTCTGTAAAGCCGACAGTCACGTTTAAGCCTGATACGAACGGTCCGGCAGTGTCAATGCACGGCAGGGGTTTCGCATCGCATGAACATGCAGCTCCTTTGGTCCCGCTCGCGCTGCTCACTTCGCTGACTGCGATGTTGCAAAGATGTGCTGAAATCCGATGCGTTTTTCGGGTGGTCGTGTTTCGTAATCGCAAAGCCACGACAATCAAGATTCTCGTTTACGACTCATGTGAAGCGTCAGATTATGTGAAGTTGAAGCACGGGAACAGTGTTGCGAGCGGTGGTGAGCAGAATCGACTCCACATAACCAGACGCAGTTCAGAGGGTTTCAAGCCAGTCCAAAACGGAGATATCCGTCGCCAGGCTGCTACCGCGGATTCTGAGGCCTCAGCCAATGGCCCCACGCGTTCCAAGGCCTTGCGTTTCGTTTCGAGGTCGATCGCGGCGTATCGATTA
>QHXH01000011.1 GCA_003222855.1 Acidobacteriota bacterium | reverse complement strand
CCTCGAACAACGCGTACCATTGGATTGTGTATCCCGGGAAAGCGAGCGCCGCGCTGACTGAGTAGCTCCCTTCGTAACGCAGCGACTCGGCCACTGGATTGGCAATCGCGGTCTGGTCGAATCCTGACTCGCGCAACTCGAGATGCGGATCGTCAAACGTCTTCCAGTCGCTATCGGCGTTTGGGTAATCGGCTCTGATCAGCTTGAACTGATGATTGGTGAAGTCATTAACATCGACCGGAAAGATAATCGTGTCGCCGAGACAGATCCGCGTGTATGTCGCCGCAAAGGGTAAGCCGCGGACACAGCCCTGGGGCGCAACTCCGACACGGATTTCCTGCTCAATATGCGAATAGTTCTCGTGCGGATCTTTATAGGTGTGTTGCAGGTAAAAGCGACCAGTGCGTTTCGGTTTCAGATGAGCGAGCCAGTAGATGCCGCCGCCGCGTGATCGCGTTTTGAATTCGTCTTTGACGAGATGAAAGTCTTTGCCAAAGGCCTCGACGAACTTTGAGCGCAGCGTTGCGGCATTTCGAGTTTGGAACTCAGGCGATCGGGCGACGCTTGCGAACGGAGCGGTGAACAAGAGACAACAAAAAATGCTGAAGCTTGTGGACCTCCGGAGATTCATGGTTACTGAATTGAACGGTGAGGACTGTGGTTCTTGCGCGATTGAACCGCCAGCGTAGCTACGCAACGCAATGCTAAGGGGTAACCCGCTGGCTACCAGTTTCGTGTAACTTCGTGGATCGTGCGTTTGGTCCTAAATCAAAATGGGCGCTCGCAACTCGAACGTCGACAACGGCCGCGATTGATCGGGCCTTTCGCTTTTCTGAAGTTCCGTGCGGATTTGCATCAGAATCTCATAATACGCCCACGCCGCGGGCGCGTTCGGCTCCTGATGATGATCGGGTTTGAGAATTAGATCGCCCGTCGAGAGCAGGACCTTCTTCACTTCCGGGTTCTGTTTCACTTTCTCCCACGTCGCAGCCACGATCAATTTGTAGTGCTCTCCGGGAACGGCGGGTTTGTACTCGAAGCGTTTGCCTTCAAAGCTCACCCAGGTGATTCCCATCTTCGCCATGTTGTCGCTCGCCATCGCGCCCGCGTGGTTCGCTTCAAAGCTGACCATTTGCGCGACTTGATCGCGCGTGTATTTCCATTCAAGACCGGAAAACTTCGCGCGCGGATCGTCGGGTGCTTCCGGATACTTCATCATCTGCCAAAAGCCTTCGAGACTCGCGTAGCGTTTTCCATGAAAGACAAAAGGCGTGGGCGCGAAATTAGATAACAGCCCAAGCTCATGACGCTTGGAAAGAATCACTTCGCCTTCCGCTGCTTCCTGCGGCATGATTTCCCAGTCCGGTTTTTTCGGATCGACGATTGGCGTCCACCAGTGCCGCGGATAGCGCGGGTCGCGAGCGATTTGCTGGCCAGAAATTGAACCGGCGAAGACAACCGTTAACGTTACGATCATCAACAATGAGTGACGCATATTCTCGCGGCTTTGCCGCAGCACATAGCGGTAAGGCTTCGCCTTACCGTACTGATGGTCTGAAATCACCTCCGAGGGCTACGCCTCGGGGATACGGAGGCGGAGCCTCCTTCTTCCTTCTTTTAGAACGTCGCCGGTAAGCCAGAGGCTTACCGCAGTGTGCGGCGGCAGAGCCGCAACGCATTATCGTACGAACAACTTAGCTTAGACAGGATTAACACGATTCACGGAAAATAAGATTTTGGCATTTCTTAATTGTGCAAATCACGTAAACCCTGTGTGCTTATTCAATTCGCGTAGTAGCCCGGTCGCGCCCGAGTCTTCAATTCGGGGTGACCGGATATTTCGATATTTTACTGTTCGCCATGAACCATCGCGCTTCTGATTCGTCGAGCGATAACCCAGACCATAAACCTTACCTAGATCTTCGATCACCTGTTCGTAGACACCGTTTAAGTCCTCTACCTTGCGCGCGCTGTAATACAGTCCACCGCTCTCGTACGCCAGCACCCCCAGAGTATTCCGCGCATTTTCATACATTCGCCGCCCCTGATCACCAAGATACGACTCTCGCCCTTCAGTATCGAGATAAATCGGAACGATCAGAGCATCGTGCTTGCGAACTGATTCCAACAAATCTGCATAACTAATCGACGATCCGGCTGTGCCGCCCGCGAGGGCGTTGTCCACACCGTCGGTCATAAACACGATTGCCCGCCGCCGCGGAGAGGTCGCGGATCCCAAAACCTGTTCGAGCGTAAATTCGAGCGCGTCCCACACATGCGAACCTCTACCACCCGTGATTTCATTGGCGCTCCGCAATAGCTTCGCGCGGTCCACCGTAAGCGGCGACACAATCCAGACATCGTCAGCAAAGGCCACAATTGCGATTCGATCTGAGGGTCGCGCGGCTTCGATGAATCTCTTCGTTGACTTACGGATCAGGTCACGCTTGCCTGAGGTTGAACCCGATAAATCCAGTAACAGGACAAGATCAAATGGAACATCAGTCTTTGCGAAAAAACTTATCTCCTGCGCGCGCCCATCTTCGGTGACCGTAAAATCTTTCTGATCGAGCTTTGCAACTTCCGTTCTCAGCCTGGTCGCATAAACGCTGACGTTCAGACTGACAAGATTCGTCTCGACGCGCACGACATCCACATCGTCATTCGGCGAAGCGCCTAACAATTCAGAGTCAGTCGCGCGAGCGATAGAGACTTGCGAATTATCGGAAAAAGAATTAGTCAGCTCCCCCGTTGATTTGATTAGCGGCAGTTGGTAGAGCTTTTCCAGCCCGCGCAGGTACTCTCGGAGCGGCGGCAGGTCGTAGGGTTTCCGGCGCGCGTCTACGTGGGTCTCGTCCGTGATGGGGAACAAAACCAGAAAGCCATTCAAAATCGTCGCCTGTGTCCCGAAGATTTGTTTCAGGCCCGCACTCAAGCGGAGTTGATCGATATACCCGGCGAACCCCGTTTTCTTGATCTCGCCTTTTTTGACGGCGGCGATGATTACCGGCAAGAGATCGCGTTGGAGCTCGGACGTCGAGGTGTTTCGCAACAGAAAAAAGGCTGACGCTGCGCCCTCATCGCCAACCAGATCGCGCGTCGGCCAACCATACTGCTTCACGATCGCACACAACTCATTGGTATTCTGTTCGCGCGACGTTCGTAGGGTCTTGAGGATCGTCTCACCCGATTTGTTATCTGCGACATTATCCTGAAGACGTTGCTGCTGCTTTGCGGCAAGTTTGATTAAATCGTCGCTCAGTTTCTTATTGAAGGGTCGGGCAATGTTCGCATCGATTTGATCCGTAAAGCGTTTGATTTCGTCCGCCGTCAAGCATTTGGTTTGAGCGAATGCGGAGGTCACGGCGAACAGAATCAGAAGCGCCACGAGTGCCGGATGAGCGCTGATCCTGTCTGGTCTCTCTTCCATACGGATATGTTCAACCACTAAGACACGAAGACAAAGACAGATAGACAATTCGTAACCGCCTGGTGTCCTGCTTAGATTCTTTGTGACTTTGTGGTTTGATTTCCATGCCCTGGACGGCGGGAGCAATCGACGACGATTATCTTGTTTGCCGTCGTGTATTTGAGATGCGCACATCGGGCTTCAGATTGTCTACAAACAATTTCAGAATGCGCTTGTATTCATCCGCCCAACTCTCTTCGCGCTCGAAGCCGTGATCTTCAGTTCGTCTTGCGCAACTCGATCAGTTTTTCGACCAGCCGCACAGTATCCTGAAAATTCACGTTCGTATCTACCATGCCGTGGCAGATTAGTAGCGCGCCTTTCAAGCCGTTCGCGAAATAGATTGGCGAGCTCTGCTTGTAAGCCTCCGTATCGTTCTGCGGCAAATTCAGAATGTTGGCCGTGTAGCCGTTGTTGTAATGCGCCCAATCAGTCACCGGCCGCAGCGCCGCGCCGGCAGCGAACACCTCGGGCTGTGTGAACATCGCCATCAGAGTGATGAAGCCGCCGTAGCTGCCGCCATATAATCCGATGCGCTTTCCATCGACGCCGAATTCTTTCACGAGGTAATTCGCCGCGTCGACGTGATCGGTAAGGTCTTTGCCGCCCATGTGCCGATAGATTCCGGTGCGCCAATCGCGGCCGTAACCAGCCGAGCCGCGATAGTCGATGTCGAGAACCACAAAACCCATCTCCATCAACAGATAATTGAACATGTATTCGCGATAATAAGAGCTCCACCAACGATGCACGTTCTGCAAATAACCGGCGCCGTGCACGAATAATACTGCCGGCCCGCCGCCTTTGTAGTTTGCCGGCATGTACATGCGACCCCAGACTATTGCGCCGTCACGCGCTTTGAAACTGACCAGACGTGGATCGATCCAATCGTTGGTAAAAAATTCGGGGATAGGTGACGTGGTCACTTGGATAACTTCTGCTAGCTCGCCCTTCATTGCCTTCAGGTAAAGTTCGGGTGGCTTATTGCTGTACGAATTCACAATCGCCAGCATTGTTTCATCCGGGCTAACATCGACCTGATTGTTTCCATGCGCGGCTGTGATTCGGATGCGCACGCCTCCCGCGATCGGCATTGAATACAGATTACGCTCGAAAGGGCTGCCTTCACTGGAAGTAAAATAGAATCTTGTTTTGTCAGCCGACAAACGCACGTCTGAGACTTCGAACTGTCCTGAAGTAAGTTGCGCCGGCTCGCCGCCAGTGATCGCGACTGAATAAAGATGAGCAAAACCATCGCGCTCTGATTCA
>QHXH01000010.1:3358-8122 GCA_003222855.1 Acidobacteriota bacterium | reverse complement strand
CTGGAGTTTGCGAATCGCCTGGTACGCAGTCAGCGGCGCCGGCACACAGATGAACGAGAGATAATGATGAATTGCTTCATAGTTTACGTCGCGGCTCACGTCCGGGTGCTGAAGCAAAGCCATGAACTCTGAGCCAAAGATGAGCTGGCCGTTGAGCTGCGCATACAGCAGCGGTTTCTTTCCCACCCGATCGCGCGCGAGAAAAAGCGACTTCGCTCGCTCATCCCAGATCGCGAACGCAAACATTCCGCGCAGATACTTCGGACAATCAGTTCCGTATTCATCGTAAGCGTGAACGATAGCTTCCGTATCGCTGTCGGTGTAGAACCGATGGCCGCGAGCTTCGAGTTGTTTCCTCAGCTCTCGATAGTTGTAAATCTCGCCATTGAAAACAATCCACGCCGTTCGATCAGAATTATGGATCGGCTGATGACCGCCCTTCAGATCGATAATTGAGAGACGGCGCATCGCGAGGCCGACGCCATCACTAAAATAGAATCCGTCGTCGTCAGGCCCACGATGCCGGATCGCATCATTCATGCGAGTGAGCAGTTCGCGGTCGATCTGCGCGCCATCACTGCGAACAATGCCTGCTATGCCACACATCTGAATTTACTTAGCGAAGAGTAGAGTGCCGAGGACAATGAAATTTCGAGTTATCAACAGCGAGACCGTCATTATCCTGCACGCATGACTTTTTCATCGTGCTGGCCTTAATATTAGCGGACGCCAGTATTCATGTCCAAAATCGAGGCCTTTGCGGCGGTTCAATAATTAAGGAAGATGCACAAATCCGCCCATGCAACATCGCTGTCAGCGAGCAGGCGACGACTCAAACTTAGGTTTCTCATCGTCGCCGCGGCTATCTTGCATATTTCGGTAACCTTGACGGTTTTCGCCATCGGCAAGTACCAGGTATTTCCCTCACAGATTTATCCAAACGGTATCGCCAGATTCGCCTCGGATGGAATTATTTATGAAGATCAGATCGTTGAGTTGAGCCATATCCTCAAGAGCAACGGTTTGCGCCATTGGGCCACATGGCCGACGCAATTGCACGTGAGGCTTTATTCGATCCCGTTGGCGGTGGTATCTCGCTGGGTCAGCTTCAACATTTTAACGATTGAGCCGCTCAATCTGATTTACTATCTGGCGATTCTTATTCTCGTCTTCAAGATCGGTGAAGTAGTTTTGGATTATCACAGCGGCCTGATTGCGGCGGTGGTCATCGCAGTGTGGCCGTCCTTCCTGCTGCACACGACACAACTGCTCAGGGATCCATTATTAATCGTTTCTGTGCTGGTTTTAGTTTGGAGTATCGTTCAATCGCTTCGGCGCGAATTGTCCTGGCGTCGGGGCCTTATGCTCGGCTTCGCGAGCGCCGCCGCAATCGTATCAATCCGCATTGTGCGGCTGCCGATGTGGTATGTCATCGTCGCCGCGGTGGCCGGGGCAGCAGTGGCGTTGGTAGTGCGCGCCGTACGGAGCAAGCATTTTCCCAAAGGAGCCACTGCATTCGCGCTTCTGATTATTGTCGCGGTTGCAATCACGCCAAAGTTTCAGCCTTTCTTTCATAATCAACAGGAATCGGGAACAGCTCGAGTCGTGCAGCACGAGGAGGTGCAGAAACTTCCTCTGGACGAACAGATTGCCATGCATCGCGAAGCGTTCAAGTGGGAACTCGATGTTGGCGGCGAAGCCCGTCCGGCTGAAGATGGATCGCGAATCGATGCCAATGTGAGATTTAGCAGCGCAGGCGACATCATTCGACAAGTGCCGCGCGCCATCATGGTCGGTTTCTTTGCTCCGTTTCCAAACATGTGGCTGCGCGCGGGCAAGCAGGTGGGCTACACCGGCCGGGTCATATCGGGATTTGAAACGCTGTTGACGTACATGATTGAATCTATTGCCTTGATCGGATTGTGGAGCGCACGGAGAAATCTATCAGCGTGGTTTCTCGTCATCGTTATTGCGCTGGGGGCGCTCGCTCTTGGTTTGGTCGTCAATAATATGGGTGCGATGTATCGCTTGCGTTATCCATTTTGGGTGTTGATGGTTATTCTCGGCGCGGGCGGTATTACTTTTCTGTTCAGAAGTTTTCAAAAGCAAAGATTAAATCGGGTCGATAATTCTCCGGGCCGGGAATTCTCCATTTGATAAGGCTGAGTCTCACACTTGCGGCACTGGCGATCTGCAATGCCCTGCTCGCCGTTCTAATGCCGTGGTATATCGTGACGCGGCTCGGCGTGGGCATCGAAACCGACGCATTCTTTGCGTCGGGAGCCTTACCTCAACTTATTTTTTTGGTAGCGAGTTTCTCGCTAACGCAAGTCTTGGTTCCACTGCTCGCGACTGAGGATGAAAAGAATTTTCGGCGGGATGCCTGGGGATTCTTCCTGGCCGTTAGCGGATTTTTCTGTCTTACCGGTGCAATTCTATTCCTAACCGCCCCGTACTGGGTGTCGCTGATCGTCCCCGGGTTTTCCGTGGAAGCTCGGCGACTGACGATCACCCTAAGCCGGATCCAATTGCTGTCCGTGATCGGGAATGCGTCCGTAGTCGTTCTGTGGTCTGTCTATTATGCGCGGCAAAAGTTCTTATGGACGGAACTGTCGTCGGTGTTTGCAAATGCGGTTAGTTTGCTGTTTCTGTTTTGGACTTTGTCGCGTTACGGCATTGTGGCCGCTGCCTGGGCCACAGTCCTGAATCTTGGTCTGAAGGTAGTGATGCTTATGCCGGCGTTGGGCCACTGGGAATGGCCGCAATGGAATTCGTACGCTATGAAAGAAGCATGGCGCCGGATCAAACCATTTCTGTTGGGACAAACCTACGCGAAGTCTGATCCTTTGATCGATCGGTTTCTTACTTCGCTGACGACCGCCGGCAATTTGTCCCTGCTCTACCTCGGCCAGCAACTTTATTCCTCGATCAATCTGATCGCAACGAAGGCAATCTCGACTCCCTCAGTACCGCCGCTCGCAGTCGCCGCAAAGGCCGGCGACTGGCCAAACTTCCGACGGATCTATCAGCACAGATTATTCTGGATGTTGGGAATCACAATCGCGGCCGCGCTTGGTTTGTACGCTACCGGAGAGCCTTTGCTGCGATTGATGATCGGTCACGGCGGCATCACCGCCGAGAATGTTCACATGCTCTGGTTGATCATGATCGCCCTCTCCGGAGTATTGATCGGTGGCGCCGCAGGCCAGGTAATCTCCGGCGCGTTTTATGCGATCGGTGATACCCGCACCCCCACGATGCTTTTCATCGGCACGTTCACAGTCTACGTCCCGATAAAAATATTAGTGTTTCTGCGGTACGGAATAATCGGACTGGCGGTAATCACGAGCGTCCATCTCGCCGTTAATTTTCTCTTGCAACTATTGGTGTTGGAGCGCGCTGTCGCCAGGACAGCCCAAGCGTGAGTTAACAGGCTCGATCATTTATCCCACCGCCGGCATTCGATCCTTTATTCGTTCCGTCTTCAATCGCGGACGACGCGCCGCTTCGCGCTCGGCTTGTTTCTTTCTTGCTTGAGCTTCGCGTTTTTCTTTTACGAGCATGAAACCAACGGCGACAAAAACGAAGTAGAAAACCAGTAACTGCGCGCGTTGCCTATAAGCAGTACCAACGTTTCCCTGCATGATCGAATAAGTCAAAGTTAGCAGCGTTGTAAAAATCAAGATTGGTGCGATTTCTCTGAGTCGATGTTTGATCGTAAACCAGCCACCAAGTACCAGAATCGGAAGCGATGACCACCAGACGATCATTTCCGGCAGAGTAATCATTTGCCGCAGCGACGCTAATTGCCAGGGAAATGGCGCCAGGAGCAGATAAGTCAGGCCAATTGGAATCGCACTCAGGGCACCCTCTGTTGTGGACACGTCGACGTCTTTGCCAAAGCCGGACTCGCATGCGCTGCAACTGTTCAGTACTTGCGTATTCTTCTAACTGCTGGGTCGTGTAGCGACTGACGCCAAAGTACGCGAGCGCGGCTCCGATTGCCATCATGACAACTAGCTGCCGCGCGAACGATTGTGCTGTAAGCCGCCGGCGTCCAAGGACGAAAGCGGCAGTGACAGCAATCACTATGATGTAAAAAACGTAGAACCGTAAGGTGAGAAGGCACCAAAGCGCCAATGCCAACGCCGTGAGGTATTTGAGACTAAATCGATCGCCGAGCTTTAGCGTCGCCAGCATTGACAAGGCCAGGAGAAAAACGATCGGGCCATCCTTGAGGCCCTGGCACGACCACAGCACCAATGATGGGAAAAAAGCCGTCATCAGCGCGGACACGCGAGCTACTCTCCTGGTTGGAAAAATCTCCATTGAGATCATGTAGGCGAGGAGAGCAGTCGCGGCCCCAAGGACACAATTCACATATTGCGTCGCCAACATGTTCTGGCCGACTACCTTATAGATTGCCGCAACCATATAGATCATCCCCCAGCCACTGGATGAACCGCCGGCAAAAAATACGTCAACCGCTCGTTGGAATGCCAAATTGCCCTGCCACACATTCAACTGAGCGTACCCTAAAAAATCGTAAGTGACTGCGTCGCCGCCGAAAAAACCCTGCCAGTGAAACGCGTAGATACAGGTGCCGATTAGCACGCGGATAAGGAACGCCGAAAGGAACAGCCTGACCAGGAATTTCCGGTCGTCCTTAAGAC
Organism: Acidobacteriota bacterium; assembly: GCA_003222855.1. GTDB lineage: Bacteria > Acidobacteriota > Blastocatellia > Pyrinomonadales > Pyrinomonadaceae > UBA11740. The sequence continues at coordinate 3,449 of QHXH01000010.1, read as the reverse complement.
GATAAATAGCGAATGTCACTGCCGCGACCAGCGGCAGCGTCATTAGGGCCGCCGGCCCGCCGTCCGCGGGGGCAATGATAAAGATCGCGGC
>QHXH01000010.1:0-3343 GCA_003222855.1 Acidobacteriota bacterium | reverse complement strand
TAAGTTATACATCGTCCGGCAAATCAGGACGAGTCTTCCGCTCCACCAAAAATCTGTCTTCGGAACTCAGCTCCTTAACCGGCTTTGCCGGCACACCGGCAATCAGCCAACCTTCAGCATCGATTTTTCCGACAATGACCGATCCAATGCCCACGACGCATCTTGATGGAACCGACGCGCCCGGAGCCATGCGAATTTCTGATCCGACATACGCAAAGTCGCCAATTGAAATCGGCTGGGTTCGTTGCCGGTTGTGCGTCCAAAACGACGAGTTGCGTCCTCCGATGATCGCGCGCCGGCCGATTTCAACTCGATCCGTAAAGTCGATCTTATGGCCTGTGGTAATAATGCTTCCTGGACCAACAATAAACTTCGGATCGACCGGATTAACTACGTCAGGATCGGGAATCGAGTTGATCTCGTTGAGCCGTATTATGTCAGAGTACCTGCCGATTCGCACTTCGTCGCCGCCACGAATGATATTCAAATGGCCAATGCGTACGTGATCGCCCAGCGTCAATTTCTCGACTCCGAGAACCACATTAAAATGTCCAATTTCAACATCGTCTTCAATCACACATTCTTTGGCGTCAACAATGCTAAAACCAAAACGCACACGCTTTCCCACCCGATAGCGAAACAGCAAGCGATAGCATGGCCGCATTAGAAATGAGGGGAGGAGAGCAAGAAGGCTAAGCACAATTAAGCGAAATTTGCTGACAGACCGCGGCGCGATGCCGCTAAACGCCATCGGTTGGGATTGTCGAGTATTATCGCGTTCTGTTATCGACCCTTCTTCGATGATGCCAAGTTTTTCCAAAATCTCAATTTTCCCGAGCCGTTAATGCTTCGTGCAAAGCCGCCGCCAGTTTGTCGGCTTGCTCCTGGAGCCTATAATGGGCCACCGCGTGAGCACGTCCAGCCGCGCCCATTTCACGCCGGCGACCTTCATCACTGAACAGACATTCTAACCTACGATACCACTCGTCATTCTCGGATGCGAAAAAATGGGTTACGTCGGCTTCGCCAATCTCCGCTGAGCCTCCGACCGGCGTGGCCACGAACGGTACGCCCACGGCCATATACTGGATGGCCTTGAAACCTGATTTTCCCTGCGCCCACCTTCCGGAATACAGACTGGCATCGATAGGATAGAGGCCGATGTCGATCGATTGAAAATCCATAACCTCGCGCTCAAGATCCCACGTTCGATTCTCAACCTGCACACCAGGAATCGTAACGTCACGTCGACCTGCACCGACGATCTTAAGATGAAAGTCGAACCGCTTCGCAAGCGATGATAGCACCGGAAAAATCGATTCGAGATACGGAAAAGTCGAATGCGTGCCAATCCAGCCGAGCACGGGCGGCGCGTCCGACCCTCGTCGCGGAACAGGTCTGAAGATGTCCGTATCTACAACCGTGGGAATGACACGCGCGCGCGCGCCTTTGCTGGAAACATACTCCGCGATCGATCGATTGCCGCAGGTAACCACGGTGGCCCATCTAATCAAATCGTCGGTCTTGCTAAACCACTTCAATGTCTTGCTGATGGCTCCGTAAGTCGGGCTCTCGTACGAAACATAAGTCGCATCATCCAAATCGAGCACCATCGGCCGTTTCAACCCTTGCGCCATCATCCATTCAATCAGCGGCGGTCCGAACAACATCGCTTCGCGTTGGATCAAAATCACGTCGGCCCTTCGAGCCGACACGATTTCGATCAGACGCTTTACGCCGGATTTTAACAACCCGGCCGCCACCTTGATCATCGCCTCACGATGATAGAGTTGATGAAAGAGTTTTGAGTTGAGAAACGGATGTATCTCGAGAGTGATGTCACGCGCCGACAATGGCTCGACAAATTGTTGCAGCCGAAACCTTGTTGCAGCGGCTTCAACGGGATAAGAAGCTAAGGCTAAAACGTTCATTCAGATTCACAGGCGCCAGAGTACCAACTTTAGCTGGGCCTTTCGTTCGCTAAACAAGGCCCGACTAAAGTCGGTACTCTAACGCCGTTAGGCAAAAGTAAGACGTCATTGTGAGCGCGTTAATTGAGCAATGCTTCGTACAACCGCGCGTATCGCTCAATTCCCGGGCCGCGCAGATCGAACAATCTCTCAGCTACTTCGCGCGCACACGATCGCGTCTGCTCCGGGTCGTCGATAAGACGAGAAATAGTTGCCGCCGCGTTTGCATACTCATCGTCGTTGAACTCTCTGACTAGCGCGCCAACTTCTTTCTGAGCGATCACTCGATCTGTGTCGCCAATCCCGCCGTTGATTATTACCGGCAGGCCGCACGAAAGATATTCGCTGACTTTTACCGGCGATGTGCCGAGCCGCGAAATCCCGGGACGGTAAAATGCAATCCCAACATTTGAACGTTGCGGACTGCATAATCCGTTGGCTCAATTCCTGATTTGCGCATTGCGTTTTCTACTGTCTGTGCTGAGCCCGTGGTTAACCAGAGGAAGAATGCGTCAGAACGCTGTCGTTTCAATGCGGCAAACAGGGCAGCCATTTCGTCAGTCATATACCAACCGCCGACTGAGCCGCTATAGACAAGTACCAACCCATCGCCAACACCTAACTCGGACCGCCGCGCCTTTCTTGCTTCAGTCTCAAAGTGAAATTGATTTTGATCGATACAGCACGGAATAGTTTCATGCACGACCGGCCTTGCTTGCAGATCGGGCCAGGTCCTCATTTCACTCCAGAGCACATCGGTTAAGGTAACGACGCCGTCAGTCGCGCGTAACACGCGGGACTCTGTTCGTTTCGTTAACCGCGCTGCGACGCCATTCGCTCGCCAGTGACCGGCGTCGACGTACTCCTCAGCCATCAGCCCGCGCATATCAAAGATCATTTTAATGCCGAACTTGCGCTTCAAAGCCAATGCGATGACGGCTGGAATGTGTGCGCGCGCATGAACCAATTCAACCTTCTTGCGTTTCATGAGACGGCTGGCGAAGCGAATTCCCGCAACCACGTCATAAGCAGTGGCGGGCAGCGAGGGACGCTGATGGTAGCGCAGGTGATGCCACTCAATGTTGAATTGCGACAGCTCTTTCCTGAGCACTCGACAACGCTGTTCGCCTTCGCTGGTAAACGCGGGCGCACGTTCATAACTCAGCAGCGTAAAGCGCACGCCGCGCTTGCTCAATTCCTTCAAATAGGGAATGACCTGGCTCTGCCCGAGCGGATCGAGCATTCCGTTGTACGAGATATACAGCACGTGCCTATTAGCGAGCGCCATGAGAGTCACTCCCGGGCCAATCGCAAAATACCCATAACGCACTGCCCACAAACGTAGCCAGGTCCAACGTGGCCAGGATTGGCAC
>QHXH01000009.1 GCA_003222855.1 Acidobacteriota bacterium | reverse complement strand
TAACACACTGGTTCAAGGCAATTGCAGCTTATCTTGCGCGTGGTTGTCGTTTCGAATGGACTGCAAATTGAGTTTCAAAGTGAGACTTCACTCAAACGTAAGGTAAGGCACTGCTTTTGAACTTCAATAGGAAAACAAATGCACGAGGAGTCTAAAAAAGCACCGCCGGATGGGGAAGTATCGCAAACCGGCGAATTGCCCGAGCAGACTGGTAAGGAAGTCACCGTCAAGTATCGACCTTCGCCTCCTTCACAGCCTTTCGATCGCAAAATTCATCCGCGGCAACCGGCTCCCAAAGTGCCTGAAGGGGAAGAAGTTTCTGACGAGGATCCTTCACCCCCGGTCGATCTTGAATAAATCAGGCAGCTAGTCCGCTACGCTCTTGTAGTGCCTCACGACCTTTGTTCGAGGATCGCGAGCATGATGCGCTGCCTCACGGCCACTTAACCTCAAACCACGAAAGGAAGAATCATCATGGTGGCGACAAAGAAACACCCCGGTAAAGCAAAAGCATTTGCAGCGTCGAAAACAAAGTCTGCTTCTCCTCGCCTCTCGACGGGCAAACTGAAACCCGTTAAGGCACAAGAGATCAAAGTCAGATACGTCGAGAAAGCTTATAAATTTTCCGCCGCGCGACCGTCCGACAAAATTCATCCACGCAAGGTCATTCCAAAGATTAAGGCTGGTGCAAAGGTCCTGGATATGTTGCCGTCGGCCCCCATGTCATTCGAAGAACATGTTCCAATGGCGGCATTGGCAGACTCGTTGGCGGCGCCCATGACTCCGAACGACACCATTACGCTGGTGAAGAATGTGCAACTGAATGATGTGGCAACGGCCGATACCGCTTCCCACGTGTGTGAGCCCAGCGCGGCCATTAACGGCAACGTGATTTTCTATACCGGAAATTGGTTCGCGGCGATGTCAACTAACGGGGGCACGACTTTCAAGTATGTCGATCCTTATACGACCTTTCCGAACCCGGTTGGAATGGGCTTTTGCTGTGACCAGGTGGTTCAATACGTTAAGAGTATCGACACCTTTATCTGGTCTCTTCAGTACACGCAGGACTCGACGGGAAAAAACATTCAGCGCATCGCGTATGCCACTACTGCGCGCGTCAAGACAGGTCAATGGCGGTTCTTCGACATAACGCCGGCCAGCCTGGGACTTGGGACAGGCATTTGGCTGGACTTTCCGGATCTCGCCGCAGGGCAGAACATGCTGTATCTAACGACGAATTGTTTTAAGGGCAATGCGTGGAAGGCTTCGGCCGTAGTGCGCATAAAGCTGTCTAGTTTCACGAGCGGTACCCTGTCCGCCTCTCGCTCTGTTTCCACCACACATTTCAGCCTGCGCGTGGCCCAGAACTGCGGCACGACCGCCTACTTTGCGGCGCATAACTCGACTAGCTCTCTGCGCGTTTTCTCCTGGAAAGAGACGAGTGCCTCGCCCACGGCGAGCGATGTTCCGGTAGCAAGCTGGTCGGCAGGCCCGTATAGCTCAACCACACCCGACGGACACGACTGGCTGCAACGTGCCGACCCGAGACTCGTGGGCGCCACCCTCGCCGGAACCGAACTGTGGTTTGCATGGGGATCTGCGAAAGGCGGCATCAACGCGCGACCTAACGCATTTGTGCAAATTGCTCGCATCAACGCTACGACCATGACCTTGATCGAAAACATCAATCTATGGGATCCGAGTTCTGCAATCGGATATGCGGGTCTTTCAACCAACTCGAATAATGAGGTAGGAGCTTCGTACACCATCGGAGGTGGCCCTCGATTTCCAACGCACGTGGTTGGAATTCTGACCGGCACGCGCCGCCAGGTAATCACGTTTACCAGTACGCGCGGCCCGGCGGACAATAAATGGGGCGACTATCTAACCGTGCGAAGAAACTATGCGAACCAGAAACTGTTTCTGGGGACGGGATATTCGTTGCTGAGTGGAGCGGGATCCTCGGACGCTACGCCTAACCTAACAGTTTTTGGCCGCTCTGGTGATGTCTAGGATCGGCCAGGGAAGGTCAGTTCAATCTTAACGCTACGGCCGCCCGCCAGGGTGCTGGCGGTCTGTAGCGTTAGGTTGGGCGGTTTCTGACTGTTTTCCTTTATCGTTCTTCGCTAAACTCACGTCATGCCCGACCTGCTCGTGAGTTTACTGAACCTGCCTGATCTCGAATCTTTCGTCGATGGTTTGAATCACGTTGGCGTGCGCATACGTCGCGCGCAGCCTTTCGAGATCACGCCCGTGCAACAGTTCGTCAAGAGTAATTTCTCGATCGCCTGGGCTGACGAGATCTCAGTTGGCTTTGCGAACAAGCCGGTTACAGTTTTCATCGCCACGCGCGATCAGCGGGTGATTGGTTTCGCCGCGTATGAGTGCACGCGCAAAGCGTTCTTTGGGCCAACCGGCGTCGCGGAAAGTCAACGCGGTCGCGGAATTGGCAAAGCACTGCTGATTGCGTCGCTGTGGGGCTTGCGTGAACTCGGTTACGTTTATGGAATTGTAGGCGGCGCCGGACCGGTTGAGTTTTACCGCGACACCGTCGGCGCAACCGTAATCCCGGATAGCGAGCCGGGAATTTATACGGACTTATTGAAGCAATGAATTCTAACCCTTCAATGCGCGAACTTGCCCGCGTGGTTTCAGCCGGCAAGAAATCAAAGGCGCAGATTCGCCCTCCTGGTCCAAAGGGCACTCCCATCATGGGAGTGATGCGCGAATTCAATCGCGATTCGCTTGGTTTCATCGAACGTGCGCAACGCGACTACGGCGACATAGTCTGGATGCGGTTTCTCTATGTGCCGGCGCTGTTTCTCTATCATCCGAACGAGATTGAGTATGTGCTGGCAACGAACGCGAAGAACTTCATCAAGTCGATGTCGCTGCGCTCGAATTTTTTCCAGCGTCTGGTGGGAAACGGTTTGCTGACGAGCCAGGGCGACGAGTGGAAGCGCCAGAGGCGGCTGACTTCGCCGGCCTTTCATCGCGAACGGATCGCCGGTTACGCCGGGACGATGGTCGATTACACGAAACGACTGACGGCCAATTGGCGCGAGGGCGAAACGCGCGACGTGCATCGCGACATGATGCGGCTCACTCTCGAGATTGTGGTGCGCTGTTTGTTCAGCGCCGATGTTTCGAATGATGTCGACGAAGTCGGCGCGACCCTGGGAGAGTTAGTGAAACCGTTCGCCAGGCAAGCGACTTTGAAATGGATTCTGAACAATCGCCTGCCGACTCCCTACCATATTCACTTTCACCGGCTCGCGAAAAAGATCGACCGGGTAGTTTATCGCATCATCGCGGAACGCCACGCCGGCGGCTCGGACAAAGGCGATCTGCTTTCGACCCTGCTCGCGGTGCGCGATGAAGATGGCAGCCAAATGACTGATCGTCAGCTTCGCGATGAAGTGATGACTCTGTTTCTTGCCGGCCATGAAACGACCGCGCTCACGCTCGCCTGGTCGTGGTATTTGCTGGGAAAAGACACGGACATTGAAGAGAAGTTTCATGCGGAGCTTGATGAGGTTTTGGGCGATCGCGACCCAACGTTTGCGGATTTGCCGCGGCTTAAGTACACGGAAAAGATCGCGAAGGAATCGATGCGACTTTATCCGCCCGCGTATGGACTGGGCCGCGAGGCGATCGACGATTGTGAGATTGGCGGCTATCGCGTTCCGGCGGGAACACAGGTGTTCATGTTTCAGTGGTCAACGCAGCGCGATCCGCGATTTTATGATCGGCCAGGTGAATTCATGCCTGATCGCTGGACCGATCAATTCGCGGAGCAGATGCCCAGGTATGCGTACTTCCCTTTCGGCGGTGGACCCAGGGCCTGCATCGGCGCTTCATTCGCCATGATGGAAATCATCCTGGTGCTGGCGACAATTGGACAGAGATTTCGGCTGGAACTTGATCCGAATCATCCAGTCTCGATCTATCCAGCGATGTCTTTAAGGCCGAAGGATGGGGTGAAAGTGGTTGTTAAGAGTCGCGACTAAGGCGAAGATGTGCTGATGCCAGTGTGGCCTTTTAATTCACACCGTGGCTTCAGCCCGGTGATCACCAGACGCTGTGAAACCCAAGCA
>QHXH01000008.1 GCA_003222855.1 Acidobacteriota bacterium | reverse complement strand
TGGGATTAACTATGAAGCGTTGGAGTCAGAGGAAGCTATCGGTCGCGCGATGCTCGACGAAATCGAAACGGCTGCGCGTGAAAAGGAAGGCGATCTCACGGTGGTGATCGTGGGCGGACGCGGAGGCCAGGCGTTGCATCGCTTGCTTGGCGAGAAAGCGATGACGAACGAGATAGATCACCTGCTCAACCGTCTGAATATTTTTACGCAGGACGCGCTGGCGCCGATAGAGATGGATAATGCATTCAGTTTCGTGCGCGACTTTGAGCGCTTGCTGGGTAAGGCTTTTTTCGCAAAGGTAAAGAGCTTCACATCGATGCAAACTGACGCGCAGGATTTGGAAAGCGGACTCATCACTTATGTGGAGACCCTCGAATCGCGAAGTCCAATCGATATTTTCTTTCTCGGTCTCGGGCCAGAAGCCAACGCCGCGTCGCATTTGGCGTATATTAGGCCGGGATCGGGAGCGACAGCCACAGACATCGCGGGCATGATTCCGATCTCGCCTAACATCCTCGAACATCACATTACGAAATTTAAAGCCGGCGGCGCGATTTTCAATGAAGCTGACGAAGCGGAGTGCCGCAACGCGACGCACATTCTGACCCTCGGTCCCGCTGCCATTCTGAATGCCAAACGAATCGTGCAATCCATTGTCGATGCGGATACGGCGCCGGCAAAGCGATCGAGCTTTCAACGGTTAATCGAAGCGGAGATTTCTGGCGATCAAGAAACACGCGCGCGGCAACTCGATGAAAATCCCGGACTGTGGGTTCGCCTGCACGACAGCGTGCGTTCGCTAATACTGCCGAACCTTCTGACGGATTCAAAGTAACGTGAGGACTAATGACATTAACATTAGCAGCAGCGCCCATTACTGATTACGCAATCATTGTCGACCCACGGGACAATGTGGCCATCGTGAAAAAAGAGACCATGGCAGGTCTTGAGCTGTCTCTTCCTGGTGGCCGCGAGATGCGCGTGAATTCAACGGTGCCTTCGGGTCATCGATTCGCTACGCGCACAATTCCGGCTGGTGAATTCGTGCTGCAATACGGACAGCCGATCGGAACCTCGCTGGGGATCGAGTGCGGAGATGCAATTACTCATGAAAACATGTGTGACGACGTGCCGGTGATTCGTGACCTGCCGGCAGATCTCCATACTCCCGCGCCGGAATATTTTTCCGAAGGCGAGCGCGCGGCTTTTATGGGCTTTCGCCGGCCCGATGGGCGAGTGGGCACGCGCAACTTTGTTTTGATCGTTCCGACCAGCATGTGCGCGAGCCACGAAGCGCAGCAAATTTCAATCATCGCTGAGTACACTTTGTTTAGCCGGCAGAAATATCCGAACGTCGATGGAGTGGTGGCTATTCCACATAATAAGGGGTGCGGCTGTCAGGACGGATCGACAATCGAAATCATGCTGCGGACACTTTCAAACTATGCCGATCATCCGAATGTTGGCGGCGTGATTCTGATCGATCTCGGTTGTGAGAAGACCAACCTCGCTCAGGTTGAAAAATACCTTCTCAAGCGCGACAAGTCTTTCAACAAACCTGTCGCGAAGATTGGCATTCAGGAAGTTGGCGGGACGCAGGCGGCAATCCAGCAAGGCTTGCAGGAAGTCGAGCGCATGCTGCCCGAAGTGAATCGAGCAACGCGCGAAGAAGTCTCGGTCAGTGAATTAGTATTGGGCGTGAAGTGTGGCGGATCGGATGGGTTTTCCGGCATCTCAGCCAATCCGTCACTCGGACGCGCGGCCGACTTGCTGGTGCGATCCGGGGGCACGGTCCTGATCACTGAAGTGCCAGAGTTTTGTGGCGCTGAACACATTCTGGCAAATCGAGCGAAAGACTTCGCGACTGGTCGCGCAGTCTATGAGATGGTCGATTGGTATAAGGATTACGCATCGAAATTCGGCGCCGTGCTAAATCAAAATCCGAGCACTGGGAATAAAATCGGAGGCTTGCTCAACATTACAATCAAATCGCTGGGCGCAATTGCCAAGGCCGGCACAACGCGCGTGGAAGGCGTTGTTGGTTACGCCGAGACTCCAAAGAATCGCGGCGTAAACCTGATGCTGGGACCCGGTTATGATCAGGAGTCAACGCCGGGCCTGGTCGCTGCTGGAGCCACCGTGATCGTATTCACGACCGGTCGCGGGACGACGATCGGGAATGCGATTGCGCCGGTCGTAAAGTTGGCTTCGAATTCAACGGTGTTCGAACGGATGAACAACGACCTCGACCTGTCTGCCGGCGGAGTAATCGACGGCACGGAGACGATCGATCAGGTAGGTCAGCGTGTGTTCGCACATGTTGTCGACGTCGCCAGCGGCACGGTGCCGGCGAAGGCTGAGATTCACAAACACCGAGAATTTCAGTTTTGGGCGGAGCAAACCGTCTCTTTGTAGCAGACAGATTTCCAATTCAAAAGTAGAATAGCACCGCTAGAAATCAACTAAAGTGTCGGAAGCCCGCGCGTCAGCAAGGGCCTATTTGGCAAACTTGCCCTCCCTGACGGTCGGGCTTCTGATACGTAGCGCCGAACCTGAATGGCCTACGCTCCACTGGATTTAACTGGCAAAGTTGCTGTCGTTATTGGCGGCACTTCCGGCATTGGCAGCGCCATCGCGCATGGCCTGGCCGAGGCCGGCGCTGACGTCGTGCCGACATCGCGGCGCGCGGAACAGGTCGATGCGGCGGCAAAGGAAATCGAAGAACGCGGCCGGCGAACCCTGCGATTGACTTCAGATGTGACAGATCGTTCGTCGTTGCAAAAAGTGCTGGACGAAAGCATCGGCGCCTTTGGAAAGGTGGATATTCTGATCAACTCCGCCGGCCGAACAAAGCGCGCACCCACCCTCGAATTTCCCGAAGAAGACTGGAATGAAATTTTCGATACGAACGTGACGGGCACGCTGCGCGCCTGTCAGGTGTTCGGAGTTCACATGATCGAGCGCGGTTACGGACGGATCATCAACGTAGCGTCGCTCTCAACCTTCGTCGCACTGTTTGAAGTTGCCGCTTACTCGGCCAGCAAAGCAGCCGTAGCTTCGCTCACGAAATCGCTGGCGATTGAATGGGCGCCGCACGGCGTCTGCGTCAACGCGATCGCGCCCGGCGTTTTTCGCACCGCGCTAAATCAGAAACTCTTGGATGAAACCGAACGAGGCCGCGAGTTCCTGCTGCGTACTCCGATGAAGCGTTTTGGAAAAGTTGAAGAACTCGCCGGCGCTGCGGTCTTTCTGGCTTCGGAGGCCGCGAGTTTTGTCACCGGCGAGATATTGGTTGTCGACGGCGGATTTCTGGCCAGCGGTGTGAACCAGTAGAAGGGTCGGATCTTAAAGTTGACGGTGTCAGAGTACCAACTCTAGTTGGGGGGTGATGGAGTCAGTACCGGGAGCGGTAGCGACCGGGTTAACCAATGTTTCCTGGGATGCGCTGCGACCCGGTCGCTACCGCTCCCGGTACTGACCTCATTTTCTAAAGTCGGTACTCTAACGCTTGTATTCCAAATTGCGACGTTAGCAATGCTTCTCGCTTGACGAGGCGCGAAACCAAATGGACCCAATAAGGAAATCAGTTAAATCGACAGCGTTCCCAAAGTCGCAATCTGATATCGCGCCGCCTCAATCTGCGGGCGCGAGCATTATCGGCGCGGCTGATGCGGCGTTAGGAATAAAAAGCCGCGTTGGCAACTTCCGCTGGACGATCTGTGGTTTGCTCTTTTTTGCGGCG
>QHXH01000007.1 GCA_003222855.1 Acidobacteriota bacterium | reverse complement strand
AGACGCCCGTCGGCATTCCATTCAACGTGGGCATTTGGGAAGGCCCGGACGGCAAGTCAGTGATCGCAGCGTTGAATCCACTCAGTTACGGCAGCCAGGTGAACTACGACATTAGCAAGGCTCCGCCACCGCCGCCAGCGCCTGATGCCAATCTCACCCCGCAGCAGAATCAAGTCCGGGCGAGAGGACAGGAAGATTGGGCCAAACGAATTCAGATCAATGGCGATCTGACGGGAATCTTCGCTGATTATCACTACGTCGGCACCGGCGACGTGGGGGGCTCGCCCAATGAAAGCTCTGTGAAATTGATGGAGGCCATCACGACGAAGAGTAAGGCCTCTCTGCCGTCACCATTTCAGTTCGGGCAACAGGCTCCCACCGGTCCAGCGGTTCAGGTAGGAGACGGTCCAGTGCGTGTCATCTGGTCCAAGGCCGATGCGATGTTCCAGGATATCCTGAACTGCTGCGCTACCGATCGTCTGCCGCGTTACAAGGGAGACCTCGAATTGATTAATCACTCGGCGGGCTCGATCACTTCCCAGGCGTATCAAAAGCGCTGGATGCGCAAGAACGAACTGCTTGCGGATGCTGCCGAAAAAGCATCAGTGGCCGCGGCCTGGCTGGGCGGGCGCCCGTACCCGCTTGAGCGCTTGAACAGCGCCTGGACGCTGGTTATGGGTGGACAGTTTCACGATCTGTTGCCGGGCACGGCTACTCCGAAGGCGTTTGAGTTTGCCTGGAACGACGATGTGATCGCGATGAATCAGTTCGCTGGTGTGCTGACCAGTGCAACCGAGGCCGTTGCGTCCGGCCTGAACACACAGGCTAAGGGAAGCGCAATCGTTGTCTATAACCCTTTGAATATTCCGCGTGAGGATGTGGTCGAAGCGAGCGTCTCTTTTCCTGATTCCACGCCGAAGGCAGTGCGCGTAGTTGGACCAGATGGCGCCGAAGTCCCGGCGCAGCTAAGCAATGGGAAAGTGCTGTTCCTGGCTAAGGCGCCCTCGGTTGGCTTCGCCGTTTACGATGTTCAGGCGGCCGAAGCGCCGGGGGGCGCGACACTCAAGGTTACGGAGTCATCTCTGGAAAATACTCGTTATTGCGTCAGTATTGACGGTAACGGCGACGTTTCAAGCATCTTCGACAAGAAGATCAATCACGAGATCCTTTCGGCCCCAATCCGTTTGGCAATTTCGACTGACAACCCAAGGCAATGGCCCGCATGGAATATGGACTTCGAAGACGAACAGCATCCGCCGCGCGCTTTCGTCAGTGGACCAGCAAAGATCCGCGTCGTGGAAAGTGGGCCAGTCCGCGTTGCGGTCGAAGTCGAGCGCGATACTGAAGATTCAAAGTTCGTGCAAACGATCAGCCTCGCCGCGGGCGATGCCGGCAATCGCGTGGAATTCAGCAACGTGATCGATTGGAAAACGAAACAGGCGAATCTGAAAGCGACATTTCCTTTTGCCGCGGCGAACAAGTTGGCGACTTACAACTGGGATGTCGGCACGATTCAGCGACCCAATGAAGAGGAGCGACAATTCGAAGTCGCTTCGCACCAGTGGATCGATCTAACAGACACGAGTGGATCTTACGGCGCCACCGTTCTCACCGATTGTAAAAACGCGTCCGATAAACCGGATGACAAAACGCTGCGGTTGACCCTTGCGCACACCCGGAACTCGCGGCGGCTATGCGGACCAGGGTACTCAGGATCTGGGCCGGCATGAGATTCTATTCGGACTCGCCGGTCATGCAGGCGACTGGCGTCAGTCGCAGACCGACTGGCAGGCCTATCGTCTTAACCAACCGCTTATCGCTTTTCAGAGCCCCGCGCATGCGGGTGAACTGGGCAAGAGTTTTTCTCTAATGAAACTCAATAACGACCGCGTGCGCGTCATGGCGCTGAAGAAAGCAGAGCTGAGCGATGAGGTAATCGTCCGCCTGGTGGAAATGGACGGCAAAGCGGTGCAGAACGTGCGCCTCACATTTCCCGCTCCTGTGATTGCAGCGCGAGAGGTGAACGGCCAGGAACAACCAGTCGGTTCCGCGACGGTGACGGGCGGCGAACTGGTGGCGGCGTTTGGCGCATATCAGCCGCGGACGTTTGCCTTGAAGCTCGGAGCCGCGCGCACAAAGGTGCCGGCAACGCAGTCGCAACCAGTCGCACTGGAGTACGATTTGTCCGTTGCCTCGCGAACCGGCCGGCCTGCTGATGGCAGCTTTGACTGGGCTCCTAACAACCAGGGTGCGTCGCAAGGCAAGGCGCTGCCGGCCGAGATGCTGCCGCGCGAGATCGTTTATGGGGGCATCCGCTTTAGCTTGGCTCCCGTTTCGAAACTTAATGCAGTTGTTAGTCACGGACAGACCATCGTGCTTCCTTCGGGCACCTACAACCGAGTGTATTTGCTGGCGGCCGCGGCCAACGGCGATCAGAAAGCCACGTTCCGCGTCGGCGATAAACCAGTTGACCTGACGATTCAGGATTGGACCGGTTTTATCGGACAGTGGGACGATCGAATCTGGAAGACCACGGAAGAAACCATCCCGCAGCGCCAAGGCGCGCCGGCGCCGCCGGCTGGAACTCCCGCGCGAACGCGCACTAATCCGTATGGCGAGATGGTTGGTTTGAGGCCGGGCTTCATCAAGCGAGCGGACATCGCCTGGTTCACTTCGCAACGCCGCGCCGCCGATGGCA
>QHXH01000006.1 GCA_003222855.1 Acidobacteriota bacterium | reverse complement strand
GGCAATTCAATCTTCTTGAATCAGTTCTCAATCAATAAAAACTATATAGGGATTGATCTCCTTGACAACAACTCTGTTGGCGGCGTGACACCGAATGACGTTGGCGACGCTGACACCGGCGGGAACGATTTACAGAATTTCCCCGTCTTGACTTCCGTCGCTCCGAACGGCGCGACGACGACCGTGCAGGGCACGCTCAACTCGACGGCGAATACACAGTTTCGCGTCGAAATCTTCTCCAACACAGTCTGCGACCCGTCCGGCTTCGGTGAAGGCGAAAAGTTCGTGGCCTTCGCTAACGTCATGACGGACGCCGGCGGCGATGGCGGCTTTACCCAAAACATTCCGACTGCTTCGCTCGTCGGTTCGTTTTTCACCGCGACGGCGACTGATCCCAACGGCAACACCTCGGAATTCGCCCAGTGCAAGACCTCTGCCGCAGCAAGTCCTGGCGTTCTACAGTTCGGCACAAACATTCTCTCATTCTCTGAGGGAGTCGGAACGGCCAGCGTCACCGTCACACGTACACAGGGAAGTGCCGGCACCGTGCAGGTTGATTACACGACCGGCCCCACCAATCAGAGTAATAAGGCGACCGCAGGAGCAGACTATGTGACCACCAGTGGCCAGCTTATTTTTCTCGACGGTGAAACAAGCAAGACGATTGGTGTTCCCATCATCGATGACCTGGTCTCCGAGCAGGAGGAGGCCTTCATCATGACGCTAAGCAATCCAACGGGTGGCGCGACCATCGGCAATCAAAGCACGGTTCTATTCGACATTCTGGATAACGACGCGCCCACCGTCACAATCAATGATGTACAGGTGTCGGAAGGTAACGTGGGAACAACCAATCTCACGTTCACTGTTAGTCTGACGCACGCCTATTTCCAGGACGAAACGGTTGATTTCACTACCCTGGACGGAACAGCGCAAAGCGGCACTGACTACCAGCCCACGAGCGGCAAACTCACGTTCATCGCGGGCCAGACTTCCAAGACCGTCACCGTGCTCGTCAATGGGGACACTAAGCAAGAGCCGGACGAAACATTCTTCGTCCAACTCTCAAATAGTAATAATGTGACTATCTCAAAGAGCAAAGGCACCGGGACCATCGTCAACGACGACGCGCCGGCGGGCTCTTTGCAATTCGGCGGCGCGGCATTCAGCGTCAACGAAAGCGGCGGTCAGGCTACGATTGTAGTTACGCGTACCGGTGGCAGCAACGGAGCAGTCTCAGTCCAATACGCTACCGTAGCCGGCGGCACCGCGACGGACGGCGCGGATTATGCGTCAACCAGCGGCACGCTCAACTGGGCCGATGGAGACCTGGCCGACAAGACTTTCTCAGTCGTGATCGTGGATGACTCGCTCATTGAGCCGAACGAGGGTATCAATCTAGCCTTGAGCAATCCGGTGGGCGGACAGTTAGGCTCTCCCAATACAGCCGTGCTGAACATCACCGACAATGATGCGCCCGTTGCGCCCACCTTTAATTTCAGCCAGGCGGACTACACCGTGGCCGAACAATTGGGCGCCGTCACCGTGACTGTGATCCGTAGCGGTGATACCAGCAGCCCAGCCGCCGTTGATTACGCCACCGCTGATGGCTCAGCCACTCAGAAGGGCGATTACGAGATCGCAACAGGCACGCTTAACTTTGCAGCGGGCGAAGCAAGCAAGACCTTTCAGGTGCTCATCAATCAGGACATGTACATCGAAGGCAATGAGAGCTTCAATGTCTCGCTAAGTAATCCGAGCGGCGCTACCCTCGGCCAACAAGACTCAGCCACAGTCACAATCATCGACGATGTTCCTGAGTCGGCTACCAATCCGATCGATGACGCGCAGTCGTTTGTTTACACGCACTATCATGACTTCCTTAACCGCGAACCCGATCAAGCAGGCCTGCAATTTTGGACCAACGAGATTGCGAGTTGTGGCGCGGACGCACAATGTCGCGAGGCTAAGCAGGTCAATGTCAGCGCTGCTTACTTCCTCTCGATCGAGTTCCAGCAAACCGGCTATCTGCTCTACCTGATGCAGAAGGAATCGTTCGGCTCGCTACCGAAGTACAACCCTTTCATGCGCGACTTGCAGCAAGTCAGCCGCGACGTGATCGTTAACGCACCGGGCTGGCAGCAGAAGCTGGCTGATAGTCAGCGGCAGTTTGCCGACAAGTGGGTCAACCGCACGGAATTCAAAGCTCTGTACGATGGCCTGTCGAATGAAGCTTATGTCAATGCGCTCTATGCGAACGCGGGCATAGTACCGGCGCCAGCGGAACGCGATGGACTGGTCAATCACCTGGATACGGCCGTCGAAACTCGCGCTTCGGTGCTGCTCGCGGTTGCCTCTAACGCCGCGTTCAGACAGCTAGAGCAGAATCCGGCTTTCGTCCTGATGCAGTACTTCGGCTATCTCCGTCGCGATCCGGATGCAGCGCCTGATTCAGATTTGAGCGGTTATAACTTCTGGCTGCAAAAGCTGAACGCCTTCAACGGCGACTTTCAAAAGGCCGAGATGGTGAAGGCCTTTATCGATTCATCCGAATATCGCTTAAGGTTCGGACAGCAGTAATCACGACTTCAGGATTACTGCGGCATGAATCGGCTCCGGATTTCGTCCAAAACGCGGTCCGGGGCCGTTTTGTAAGCTCGGGAATCGAGGATTCCCGTTGGAAACTTGGGGACATTGGCCCTTTTACTTCCTTGTCATCACTGGATTTCGGAGTGCCGGAAGTCTAAACTTCCCGAAAACTCAACAGGCGTGGCCCGTTGCCCGGCCACGTCTAATTTTTGAAAGGTAAATAAGATGTCGCGAAAGAGTTTCTGGCTTGGCCTTGCAATGACCGCTTTGGTCGCATCACTGCTTTCGTTTGACGCGGATGCGAAACCGAAAAAAAGAAAGTACCTAACGCAGTCAGGACCGCCAACGCTTTCACTGGCAGCAGAGCCGACGGTCATCAAGGCGTGTGAGGACGGCCGAGTTCAGTTAAATGCGGCCGCGCGCTCCAGCGACGGCGCACCTCTGCGTTATCGATGGACCGTGAACGGGGGCCGCCTCAGAGGTGATGGCCCAAATCCAAATTGGGATCTTTCCGGCGCACAGCCGGGAGTCTACCAGGCGGTCGTCGACGTAGACGACGGTCGCGAGCTCAATTGCGTCGCCTTTTCGTCGGTGTCAATCGTGGTAATCGATTGTCCGCCACCGCCGCCGCCGAGGCCGGTTTGTCCGACGGTCGAAGTTTCATGTCCGGAAGCGGCCGGCGAAAATGCGCCGGTGACCTTCACCGCGAATATCAGGGGTGCCACGCCCGGTATTACGCCGAGCTTTAACTGGACCATCTCAGCCGGACGCATCATCAGCGGTCAGGGAACGCCGAGCATCACTGTCGATACCAAGGGTCTCGCCGGTCAAACCGTGCGTGCGACTTTAGA
This sequence comes from Acidobacteriota bacterium, assembly GCA_003222855.1. Lineage (GTDB taxonomy): Bacteria > Acidobacteriota > Blastocatellia > Pyrinomonadales > Pyrinomonadaceae > UBA11740. The sequence goes on along the minus strand of QHXH01000006.1, from coordinate 482 downwards.
CATCGTTGGTTTCGGCACGCCGTGTCCGGCAAGCTGCGCGGTGTCTATTCCGATCATGAACAAGCCGCGCAAATTCGATGAGTATTATGACATTGCTCGCAATGACGAGAAGGCGCGGCTGGATAACTATGCGATTCAATTGCAACAGGAACCGGGATCGCAGGGCTATGTGATTGTTTATCCGTCACGCAAGGCCGGCGCAACCCAGGCGCAGGAGCGGTCACAGAGAATCGTTGATTACCTCGTCAATACGCGCGGTATTGATGCGCATCGGGTGATGACAATTATGGGCCCGGCGCGCGAGGGCTGGGTGGTCGAACTGTGGGTTGTGCCCGAAGGCGCGCCGCCTCCGGTGCCCCAACGATAAGCTTTCGTCAGCTCGTTTCGGAAACAAAAACTGCGGTGCTTCGACGCCGCAGTTTTGTTTTTTGTTGCACGGGCGCCGCGCCCGTGAAATCACGCGCAAGATGCGCGTGCCACCT
>QHXH01000005.1 GCA_003222855.1 Acidobacteriota bacterium | reverse complement strand
CATGAAAGCGGCCGCGTCTGGTTTCACATCTCCGGCGAATGAGGCGGGAAACTTCGCCTTATCGAGAAAGAGATATCCATCCTGCGGCGGCAGAATCGGCGGCTGGGGAGCGCCTGGCGGTGGGTTCGCTATGAGCGTGGATACAGATTCGCCCTTGTCGGGAGCGAATGCGGCCACATAAACCAACCCGACAACTTTCGGGTCATTGCCCGCTTCAGTGATCACGGCGCCGCCGTACGAGTGGCCGACAAGAATCACTGGTCCGTTCTGGTTGGCGATCGTTCGCTTGGTCACCGCAACATCATCCGCCAGCGAGATAGTCGGATTCTGAACCACCGCGACCGTATAGCCATCTTTCTTCAGTATCTTGTAAACTCCTTCCCACCCGGATCCGTCCACGAAACCGCCGTGGACGAGAACAATATTCTTCACTGCAGCCGATGAGCCTGTTTGTGCGATAACGCTTCCCCCGAAGCCGAGCACGAATGTGATGATCGGCAGCAATCCCAGAATGATGCGGTGTGTTTTGATTTCCGCTGCTATCCGAAAATGGTTCCGGATGTTTCGAGAGCTTTTCATAATTAACACCTCAAGTTATGCGGGCGGGCCCTTCGCTCGCAGTTACCCGGCGGAAAGCGGGTCAGGTGGAGCTCTTTTTTGCGGAGACGCCTAACGGCTTGGCGCTCGCAGAAATTTCTCTAAAGCTGGTGCGAAAGTAAAGTTACAATTTTGTTTACGGAAAAGCGGGCAGATCTCATCCCGGTACTTGTCGATCTTGAATGCCAGTCCGGCTCGGACTTAGCGACCCGTCATTTGCTCCAGCTTTTCCGGATACCGAGCGCCCTGGACCGTGATCTTTGAAGCCGCGCTGTCGATCTCTCGCAGATCATCGGGTGTAAGTTCGATTGCAACTGCTCCGATGTTTTCTTCCAGGCGTTTCAGCTTCGTGGTGCCGGGGATGGGAACGATCCACGGCTTTTGCGCCAACAGCCACGCGAGTGCGATCTGCGCAGGTGTCGCCGCTTTTCGAGCTTCTGGGGTAAAGCGCGGAAGGATGTTGCGAAAATCTGAACTGTCGAACGTCGTATGTTCGTTTATCTTCCCAGTGAGAAAGCCTCTGCCTAACGGACTGTACGGGACGAAGCCAATTCCAAGTTCCTCAAGTGCGGGTAAAACTTCCTCTTCGGATTTCCTCCACCACAATGAGTATTCGTTCTGGACCGCAGTGACCGGCTGGACTGCGTGTGCCCGACGGATCGTTTGCACCCCCGGTTCGGACAGACCGAAGTGCTTCACTTTTCCTTCGTCAATCAACTCCTTCACCGCTCCGGCCATGTCTTCGATTGGCACCTTAGGGTCAACGCGATGTTGATAGAACAGATCGATAACATTGGTCCTGAGTCGTTTCAGCGAAGCGTCGGCAACCTGTTTGATGTGCTCCGGCCGACTATCGAGTCCAATCTGCTCACCTTTAGGACCAAATTTGAATCCGAACTTGGTGGCAATTGCGACTCGCTCACGCATCGGAGCCAGCGCTTCGCCCACGAGCTCTTCGTTCGTGAACGGGCCGTAAACCTCGGCGGTGTCGAAGAATGTAACGCCGCGTTCGACGGCAGCTTGAACAAGAGAAATCATCTCCTGTTTATCTTTAGGCGGACCGTAGGAAAAACTCATTCCCATACAGCCGAGTCCGATGGCCGAGACTTCGAGATTACTTTTTCCGAGTTTGCGCTTTTGCATTTTTGCGACCTCCTAACTTCTAGCTCCTTGCTCTGATTCAAACATCAACAAAAGAAAACAAAGGCAACAAAGTTCCGTTTCGCTTCCTTCGAGGGACTTCTGTCGCCTCTGGCTAGTTCGACGTTCGGCTGCCTGCTCGCGAAAGCCTTCGGAGTTGGGCGTTGAGCGTTCAGCGTTTTGCTTGTCAATCACTCAACTCCGTAAAGGAGCGTGGCTCCAACGGAGCTTTACGCTCTCAACTATCAACTTCCGCGGTATTGTTCTTCGCTGACCTTCTCCATCCAATCGACCACCTTGCCGTTGAGCGCTTCTTGAATGGCGATATGAGTCATTGCCGTCGTCGGCGTAGCGCCATGCCAATACACGAATCTCGAAGAGATGAAGTGGAAGTGGGAACGCGCCGAAGGACGCGGATGTCTCACGCGAAGCGGGAAGTTGGCGCGGGTTGTGCGTCGCGCTTGTTCTTTCACGCAGAAGCCGTGACAATCGCCTTTTTCGTTCAGCCCCGCGCGCTGCATCTTCAGTCTCGATTAGCTTCTGCGATATTGCTCATTACTGACGTGTTCCATCCAATCGACCACCTTGCCGTTGAGCGCTTCTTGAATGGCAATGTGCGTCATCGCCGTCGTCGGCGTCGCGCCGTGCCAATGCTTCTCGCCCGGGGCGAACCATACTACATCGCCCGGCCGAATTTCCTCAATCGGGCCGCCCCAACGCTGAACCCACCCTAGGCCGGACGTGACGATCAACGTCTGACCGAGTGGATGTGTATGCCAGGCGGTGCGAGCCCCAGGCTCGAACGTGACGCTTGCGCCACGAACGCGTGCCGGTTCCGGTGCCTCGAACAGCGGGTCAATTCGCACGGTACCCGTAAACCAATCAGCTGGCCCGTTGCCGGAAGGTTGTGAACCAGATCTTTTTATCTCCATTCTCTGAACGTCGCTCTTTCGAGTTTGCTCTCAATCCGCAACTCTCAACCATCAACCCTCTTCAGCTCTGCCCTCCGAGCTGATATTGCCACTCACCTGTCGCGCCGGCTTGTCACGTCGTAGCTGAGCGAAGACGGAAGCCTTGTGCAAAGGCGGATCAACAATCAACTCCCCATGGTCACTCGTCGCTTCCTATGCGTGCGTCCTTAGGCATCGAAATCTAAAGACGCACGGTTCCGCGCAGCACTTCCACCGCGTATCCGCCAACACGAACATTAGTGACACGTTGGCCGTCTCGCGTTGCTCGCACATACATTTCGCTGGGACGACGAATCTCGACGCCCTGTCGAATCACCACTTGTTCGTCACTGTTTGCGATGCCGTGTTGCACCATCCAACTCGCGGCGCAACCGGCCGCTGATCCCGTAGCTGGATCCTCAGCGCCATAAAAAAACATGCGCGCTTCGGCTTCCAGTCGGTTTTCGCGCCGTTGGGGACAGAGAAAGTAAAAAAACTTGGCGGCGGTGTTCTTGAGAAATTCCTCAGCGTGCACATAAGAGAACTTTAGATTCGCCAGGGTTTTCAACTCACGAATGCCAACAATCGCGAATGGCAACCCCGTCGAGACGATCTGGATCGGCCACGGAATCTCGTCCGCCGCGATTCCAATCACGCGAGCGACTTCTTCACGCGAAAACATTGCTCCGAATTCAGGATCGCGTTGACGCATTTCGCCGAACACCTGACCGTCTGCTCGTTTTCGTCCGGCATTCTCCGAACCTGCGCTGAAACGCACCGGGATCTTCCCCGCTTTCAGATCGAGCGTGATCTCAGCAGACTTTTTTGAATTGGGAGCGGAGTCCGACGCATACAAATGCAGCGCCGTCCCAAGCGTCGGATGCCCGGCAAAAGGCAACTCTTCCGCAACAGTGAAGATGCGGACTTTGTGACCTTCGCTGGCGGGATCGCACGGCAGGGTGAAAGTTGTCTCGGAAAGATTCATCTCACGCGCGAGCGCCTGCATTTCCCCATCATCCAGGCCGCGTGCATCGGTAAAAATGGCGAGCGGATTACCCGTCAGCGGCCTCTGTGTGAAAACGTCAAGCTGAACGAATTCGTAAGTGCGGTCCGGCATAAAAACTTATCAATCTTGTGCCGCCGACAGCGCAAGACGAATATTAATCTCTGGAGGCAATCGCTAAGAAACTCTTCGCCGTCCCATAGAAGTTTACCCGCCGCGGCGGGCTATCCGATTTCCTTTCTCTCTCAACAGCTCACCGCTTCAACATCTCAACTCTCTTCCGATTTCTATTCTGAATCTCCTCAGTTTGATCGCGGCGAGGTCAATCTCAACGACTCAACTGCTGAACACCTCAACCTCTTTTCGCCGGTGGTCTAAGTTAACTAGTCGGCCACGCACGCAACGCGATTTGTGCGATTCGCCGTAGTTGATTCCGGGTGGCGCCGCCAGCGGACTGCACTGCCATTCCGCGCACGACAGTCATGACATAACTGGCCAGTTCGGCTGGGTCAGCGTTTTTCGGAAGATCGCCTTCGCGCTTTGCTCGTTGAAGGCGACGACGCAACGCCGCTTCGCTGGCGGCGCGCCGCGCAGCTGCGTCCTTTCTAACGGACCCTGCCGCATCTCCGACCGCCAACGCACCCTGGACCATGAGGCATCCTGCTGGAATCCTTGGATCATCCCCCATCCTGGCCGTGCCGAGGAATATTTCTTCGACCACATCCCGCGCCTTCGGTGCCGCCAGAGCTTTGCCAAAATAGGCGACCGGCCCGTCCATGTATCGATCGAGAACCTTACGAAAGAGCTGCTCCTTGTTGCCAAAAGCAGCGTAAAGACTAGGCCGATTGATGCGCATGGCTCGCGTTAAATCTGAGAGCGAGGCGCCTTCGTAACCTTTGGCCCAAAAAACGTGCATGGCGCGGTCCAGAGCGGCCTCAGGATCGAACGCGCGCGGTCGCCCGCGAGCCGCCGGGTTAGATTTCGATTTCATACCGATCAGTAAATAAATCACTTGACGCGCTTTTGTCCAGGGTCTAGTTTTATACCTATCGATACATAATTAACCACAAACATCATTGAGGAGATAAACAATGACTAAGAAACTGGAAGGAAAGATTGCACTCGTTACGGGCGGCTCGCGCGGCATTGGTGCCGCAATCGCCAAACGTCTGGCGGCAGACGGGGCGAAGGTGGCCATCACATACTCGAAAGGCGCCGATGCGGCCGCGTCGGTGGTTAAGGAGATTGAACGCGACGGCGGAAAGGCGATCGCGATCCGGGCGGACGCCACTAAGGCCGAGGCCGCCAAGGCCGCCGTGGAAAAGACCGTGGCGACGTTCGGCCAACTGGACGTCCTGGTAAACAATGCCGGCACAGCGATTCCGAAAACGTTTGAGGAGACAACGCTGGAAGAGATGGCATCATGATTGGTTCGTCCGTGGGTGAGCGTGTCCTGGTGCCCGGCCTTGTGCCCTACGCGGCCACAAAGGGAGCCGTGAAAATATTTACTCAGGGGCTCTCCAGAGAACTCGGGAGCCGGGGCATCACGGTCAACAACGTGCAGCCGGGCCCGATCGATACGGATTTGAATCCCGCCACGAGCGAGTGGGCGGTGCCGCAGAAGGCTGCCACGTCACTCGACCGCTACGGACACGTTGATGAAATCGCTGCAATGGTGGCGTTTGTCGCCGGTCCGGAGTCTTCTTACATCACCGGAGCAAATCTTACCGTGGATGGCGGAATGAATGCCTGAATCGAGGCAACTAAACGAAAGACGAAACATGAAAGAAAAACAGATTAAGATTCCAGGTCCAGATCACCCGATCTCCATCCAGCACAATCCCGCTCGGGTCGTCGTATCCGTGG
>QHXH01000004.1 GCA_003222855.1 Acidobacteriota bacterium | reverse complement strand
ACGATCTTCCCGGAGCTGAACGCGCCGCCCGCGCTGCCGTCGCGGCTTCTTCGCACTCTGCGATTACGCACAATGTCCTCGGGGTCGTGCTGGATCGCTCGCGCCGCGGCGAAGAAGCATTTGCAGAGTTCAATACGGCGATCAAGCTTGATCCGAACTTCGTCGGCGCGCGAAACAACCTGGGAAGGATGTTGGCTGAGCGCGGCAAAACTGCCGAGGCGATTGCCGAATTTGAAAGAGTATTGAAAGACGATCCGGCACACGTCCAGGCGCATTACAATTTGGGCGCGCTCTATGCGGATGCCGGGGACTTTACGAAGGCTGCGGAACACTTTGATCGCGCTCGTGCGGCCGAACCAAACGATCCGCAACTGGCACTCGCGTTTCTGAATGTGGCTTATCGCGCAAACAAAACGCAGCAAGCTGATAGCGTCGCCGATCTCATTGAACGCACGGCTGGCGCCGATTCTAAAACACTTTTTACTTTGGCCACTGTGCTTGCCGAGAGCAAACAATACGAACATGCGGCTCGGCTGTTTGCGCGGGTTAACGAATTGAGGCCGCGCAACTACGAAGTTCTCTACGATTTGGGCATAGCACTTTATAACGTCGATCGGCATGCGGAGGCGGCCCGCTATTTGGCCGAGGCCGCGGACATGAATCCCGCGCCCCCGGAAACTCATTTTCGTTTGGCGCTCATCGCCAGCACCCTTAACGATCACGCGAACGCGGTGCTCGAATTCAGGCACGCGATCGAACGCGATCCGAAGAATCCGAACTTCCACTTCATGTTGGCGCGCGAGTATTCGCGGATCGGCTATTGGGATGGCGCGATTGAAGAGAACACGAAAGCGATCGAAATCAATTCGAAAGAGCCGGCATACACTTATGCCCGCGCCAATGCGAACTATCGGAAAGGTGAATGGACTGCGGCGGCGATTGATTTCGATCGAGCCGCCGAGCTCGATCCGAAGATCGAGAATATTGATTACCTTCGCGGTTATGCGCATCGCGCCGCAGGAGACTTCGAGAAGGCACGCGAAATTCTCGAGAAGTTCGTCGCGATGCACCCCGACCATGTGGATGCGCTTTCGAGTCTGGGCTATGTCGCAATCGAACAGGGACGGCTCGACGATGCCGAAGCGCCATTGAAGCATGCCTTGCAAATATCGCCGGACGAGATTCCGGTGCTTTACGATTACGCCAGACTCGCTCTGAAGCGTCGCGAGTATGCTGAAGCAGTGAGCCGTTTGGAAAAAGTGGTCAACAAGCTGCCGACTTTGACGCAGGCTCACTATCAATTGTTTCTTGCGTATTCGCGCCTGAAGCAAACCGATAAGGCACAAACTGAACTTGCTGAATTCAAGCGGCTGGAAGGACTAGAAAAACAAGTCGAGAAAGAACGCATCCTGGACGAGAAACTGCGAGTCCAGCAGTTGATGGGCCAGTCGCCCTGAGAACGATCTACGTGCTTGCCGCAGGTGGTACGAAATTCGTTATGAGAACCGCAATGAATATCTATCTACGAAAGAGTTCATGGTTGGTTGTGATAGTCACGGGATTATTTGGGGCCATCGCCGCCCAGAATGATTTTCCGAAGAAGCCTTTCCAGCAATGGTCCAGGAGCGAAGCCGAGGCGATATTGAATGATTCGCCCTGGGCAAGGCAGCAGGAAGTGCGGATCAAGTTCGACAAGGAAGCGCAAAAGGCTGCCGGATCTTATTCAGGCGTTTCGAGCGCGGCCGCCGCCCAAGCGGACACTGAAGTTACTAGTCAGGTCCCAGTTGATTTTGTGTTTACGATGCGGCTGCGTTCCGCGCTCCCGATGCGGCAGGCGCTGTCCCGACTCAAACAGCTTAAAGCCGATACAAAGATGAGTGACAAGGAGCGCGCAACGTTCGATGCTCAAGTCAAAGGCCTCCTCGAATGTCCCGCGTGCGCGCAGAATTACGTCATCAGCTTGAGTTCTAAGTCAAAGAACAGCCCGGGTGCCGACGCCGTATATTCGACCTTCAAAGGGGGTCGGCTTTCCGACTTGCAGCGATATGTCTACATCGCGAATGAAACGGGCGAGCGTCGGGTGCTCGTGCATTTCGTGGCGCCGAAAGCGCCCGGCGATGAAGCCATCTTCTTTTTCACTCGGCTGGGCGACAAAGGCGCGCCGTTGCTGACCAGGGACAGCAAAGAGCTTCTGGTCAATTTGACGGACAACCAGGCGAATGCCATTACAAACTTTAAGTTCGATGTTTCAAAACTGATCGTCGACGGCAAAGTCGAGTTTTGACAATGCTATTTGCGGAAATGT
>QHXH01000003.1:17069-20185 GCA_003222855.1 Acidobacteriota bacterium | reverse complement strand
CGACATTCTGCTGGAAGACTGGGTGGCCCCGGTTTTGGATGGATCGCCCCTGGTCGATCGCATTATTTCGATTCCGCGTCACAGCAATTCGGCGCGGGCGCGCATCGCGCGCGACCTTCATCGCACCGGTTATGACGTTGTTTACAACCTGCACGGCGGAACGACTGCGACCTTCCTGGCGCGCGCCAGCGGCGCCCCATACCGCGTGGGATTCGCTCATTATCAATACGCGCGACTGCACAATCACGTTGCGCCTTCGCCACAGGAGATTTGGTCGCGCCCGACATTGCATTCGGTTGAGCAGCAACTGGCGCTGATCGGTTGGACTGGCGTGCCGGTGAGCGATCGGCCGCCGACGCAATTGGCGGTAACCGAAAAGGCCGCGCGCTCGGTCGTTGGAAGACTTGCGGCGCACAAGATTCATGACGCACAGCCCATTGCATTAGTTCACCCGGCCGCCGCTTTGGAAACCAAGCGGTGGGCGACAGATAATTTCGCGCGAATCACCGAAGAGGTTGCTTTACGTGGCTTAACTCCAGTCGCGATCGTTTCGCCGCAGGAAAGACATATTCTTGAGTCACTCGTCCAACAGTCGTCCGCGCGCGTAATTGGACTTACCGATCTAAGTTTGCCTGAGGTTACGGCGCTCGCGGCGCGCTCGCGGCTATTCGTGGGCAACGACAGCGGCATCGCGCACATGGCCGCGGCCGTCGGCACACCATGCGTCGTTGTCTTCGGATCATCAAATGTCGCACATTGGCGGCCATGGACCGCGAGCCAGAGCGAGGTGGTGCACGAAGAGATGAAGTGCCAGCCGTGTCACGGTTACTTTTGTGCTGAGTTTGAAAATCCCCAATGCATTCTTCGCGTTCCCGCCGAACGCGTGGTGGCGAATTGCCTTGCTCAACCTAAATAAGAAAAGAGCCGAAGAAATCCTTGTCCGCGCGCGCGAGTGCCGCATTGTGATCGTCGGCGATGTGATGCTGGATGAGTTTATCTGGGGCGACGTCACCAGAATTTCGCCGGAAGCGCCGGTGCCGGTGGTTAACATTCAGCGCGAATCCACGCGGCTCGGCGGCGCCGCCAATGTGCTGGCGAACGTGACCGCGCTCGGCGCGAGGGCAACAGTGATCGGCGTGGTTGGCAACGATTCCGCGGCTGAGAAACTGCGCAGCGCGCTGAGCCAGAACGGCGGCGTGCAAAAAGACGAGACTCTGGTTTGTGACGACAAACGTCCGACGACGATCAAGACGAGAATTATTGCGCAACATCAAATGATTGTGCGCGCAGACCGCGAACATCGCGGACAGGTGAACGGGCAGATCGAACGTCGCGTCATTGCCGCCGCGAAAGAGGCGATTGAAAATGCGGACGCACTCGTGATCTCAGATTACGACAAAGGCGTGGTGACACCGGGAATTCTTTCGGAAATCCTGTCGCTCGCATACAGGCGTATTCCGGTACTGGTCGATCCAAAGATTCGAAACTTTGACGCCTATCGTCCGGCGACGCTGGTCACCCCGAATCATCATGAGGCACTGCGTCTGACGAATTCCGAAGAAGACTCAGATAAGGGCTTGCACGCTGCGGCCCAAAAAATCCGCGCGCGTCTGGCCTGCGACGCGGTGCTCGTGACTCGCGGCGATCGCGGCATGATGTTAGTTGAAGGCGAACGCGATCCCGTCTTTGTGAAAACGGCGGCGCGCGAAGTATTCGACGTCACCGGCGCAGGTGACACTGTAATTGCGACGCTGGCCGCGGCGATGGCCGCCGGCGCATCAATGACCGAAGCGGCCGTGCTGGCCAATCATGCTGCGGGGATCGTGGTTGGTAAACTGGGCACAGCGACCGCGAGCGCCGAAGAAGTTCTGGGTTCGTTTGAATGATTCAATGAAAAAGCTTAGCAGAAGAAATTGGCTTGTCGTCACGGCTTCAGTCTGGCTGCTGGTGCTGGCCACGGAATGCCCGCTGGCTTCGATTCCGGTCAACGCGCAATCGCCCACCGTGTCCGCAAATTCGCGAGCGGTGATCCCGGCGACCAAAGCACCCGCCACCCTGGCCGAACTGCGATCGCGGATCGATGAAATTGTGCGGCAACCGGCGCTTGAGCCGGGCTTCTTTGCAGTGAAAATTGTTTCGCTCGATAGCGGGCAGACGATCTTCGAGCAGAACGCGAACAAGTTTGTGCGGCCGGCTTCAAACATGAAGCTGTACACGGTCGCGACGGCGTTTGATCGGTTGACGCCGGATTTTCATTTTGTCACTTCGGTTTATGCGAGAGAAAAACCGGAAGACGGAAGAGTAAAAGGCGATCTGATCATCTATGGCCGAGGCGATCCATCGATCGCGGCGCGCTTCAATAACGGCGATTACTTCAAAGGAGTCAATGATCTTGCCGATCGAATCGTCGCCGCCGGAGTGAAACGAGTCAAAGGTGATTTGGTCGGCGATGAAAGTTACTTCAATGGATCGCCGCTTGGCAGCGGCTGGGAATGGGAAGACCTGACCTGGTCCTATGGAGCGCAGGTAAGCGCGCTCACAATCAACGACAACGCCATCGATCTAAACGTCAAGCCGGGCGCGACCGTGGGCGCGCCGGTAACGATTGTGACAGGCCCACCGAATGCCTCGTTCATAACTATTGTCAATCACGCTACAACTTCACCAAAAGAGTTGAGAGGCGATCTGCAAATCTATCGCGGGCTGGGCGCCAACACCCTGGAGATTTCCGGTACTCTGCCGCTGGGCGATGCCGGATTTGTGGGCGGCGTCGCGGTTCCAGATCCGGCACTGGCTTTTGTTTCGATGTTGCGCGATTCGTTGATAAAGCGCGGGGTGAAGATCGATGGACGATTGCGGACGGTTGACGCTCGGTCCGTCGCCAGTCTCTTGCCGCGCACTCCGCCCGGATTCGCTAGTGGGTCTATCGCGCAGTTCCCCTTTGAAGTTGCGAGTTTGCAATCGCCTTCTTTTCGGGAAATCGCGGCGCATACTCTAAAGCCTAGTCAAAATCAATATACGGAACTAATTCTGCGAACACTTGGTAGAAATCCGCAAATCCTGGACGCCTCTGGCAACACGCGACCGTTAGCTGGGGGCGCGCGAAATGTGTTAGA
>QHXH01000003.1:0-17061 GCA_003222855.1 Acidobacteriota bacterium | reverse complement strand
AACGACGTGGCGCTCAACGATGGCTCAGGACTGTCGCGAAACGATTTGATCTCGGCGAACACGACGGTGCAGCTGCTGATGTTCATGTCCAGGCACAAGTACTTTGCGCAGTTCCGCGAGGCACTGCCAATCGCCGGAGTCGACGGCACACTGCGCACGAGGATGCGCGGTACACCGGCGGAGGGCAACGTGCGCGCCAAGACCGGATCGCTGAGTTCCGTCGCGTCCTTGTCGGGTTACGTCACGACCGCGGCCGGCGAGCATCTGGTCTTCTCAATGATGCTGAACAACTATCCCGATGCGGCCGCTGTGCGACGTGATTCAATCGATTCGATTGCGATCTTGTTGGCGTCGTTTACGGGAAAGACGCAGTAGGCGTTGCGCGCGTGCTCGATCGGCGAAATCGGACAACAATCCTTCTTCGTGTGAATTCGTGGTAAGGCTGTGCTATCCAGGTGATCAAACCGAACCACGAAATTACACGAAGCAGGTCTGGTGACCTTGGGTATGGTTTCGCGGATCTGCTTTGGTCTGCTTCAATCGTCGAGAGGAGAAACCGATGTCACTCGAAAGTGTAATCGAAAATTGGCGAGAAGTTCGCAACGGCCTGATCGACGAAGCGAATCAGATTCCCGCAGACAAATTCTCTTTTCAACCGACACTGGACACGCGGTCAGTGAAACAGCTACTGCAACATCTTGTCGAATCACAGAAATTCCTGGTCGGTGAAGCTTGCCGGCCCGACACGAACTTGATGCGCGGATCTTTTGCGGACAACGTGAAGCAGTACGCGCCCAACGTTCGCGATGTTGACGAAAAAGATGAGTTGCTGAATCTGTTGCGCGCCAGCATGGCTGAGGCCGCATCGCAGCTGACCTCAGCGGCAGACGAAATGAAGAACCCGATGAAGCGTTTCGATGGCAAAGAAATGCCAAAGCTTGCCTTCATGTCATTTGCGATTGCGCACGAGATGTATCATCGCGGACAACTGACAGTGTACGAGCGCTTGCTCAACATCGAGCCGGTATTAACTCAGCGCTTCCGTAAAGCCTTCGGCGAATCGCCGCCGTAGCTTCAGCCTTGGCGAGACTTTGCGCCTTTGCGTCTTAGCGTGAGCAAGCACTTCACGCCAAGTCGCCAAGCCGCAAAGGAACCGCCAAGCGGCGTCAAGCCGCTGCACTCCAAAAGATGTCTCCACGTTTCACTAAATTCCAAGGGTACGGAAACGATTATCTTGTCTTCGAAGCCGAGCAACTCGCCGGCGTTGGCGACCTCGGCAGCTTTGCCAGTCGCATCTGCAATCGTCACTATGGCGCGGGCGCGGACGGCATCGCGATCACGGCCCAATCCAGTGACGACGACTCAGATTTTCACGTGCGCATTTTCAATCCCGATGGCAGCGAAGCCGGCATGTCAGGAAACGGGACGCGCTGCGCCGCGTCGTATCTCTTCTATCACGATCTTTGGTCGGACAAGCTGCTGCGACTGCAAACGCGCAACGGGCTCAAGCGATATCACTTGCTCGAACGATCTGGAAACGGATCATTTTTGTTTCGATCTGAGTTGGGTCAACCAAGATTTGATTCCGTATCGATTCCATTCCAAACGGATCAGCCTCTCGAACGCGTAATCGATTACCCACTTGAAGTCGGCGGGACAATTTTGAAAGTAACCGCGCTGCAAATGGGGAATCCGAACTGTTGCGTGTTTGTCGATGACTTTGAGGCGATTGATTGGCGAAGGCTCGGGCCGCTGATCGAAAATCATCCGCAGTTTCCCGAACGCACGAACGTGATTTTCATTCGGGTGCGCGACGCCGCGAACATTGAAGAACGAATCTGGGAGCGCGGCGTCGGTGAAACGGAAAGCTCCGGCACCTGCTCATGCGCGGCCGTCGTCGCCTCAGTCATCAACGGCAAGACAGGTCGAACCATTGATGTGCATGCGCCCGGAGGCATTATTCCAATTGAATGGCGCCCCGATGGGGAGGTAGTCCTGACCGGAAGTGCCGGCGTGGTTTACAGCGGCGAGTGGCTTATGAATTAATATAGTGAAGGCTTTTAGTCGCCTGGTGTCCCAATGAAACATCATTCCCCCTTTAACCGATCCGCCTGTGGTGGTCTGGCCATATTAATTTGTTCGGTTCTCTTTCTTCTCGGTTGCACGAGCAAGGCCGACACGGAAACTCCTCCTCCGGCCAAAATCGAAAAACCAAAACCGCCTATGGCTGTACCCATGTGGTTGGGCAATCCGACGCGCACTTTCTTTGGCACTGGCCCAATGCCGAAAACGTTGAAGGTCTACTGGGATTTCAAAACGAGTTCAACGCGCGGCCGACTCCACCCTGATCCGTGGGGCGGATCGGGTTGGCCCGGTCAGCCGGCGATTGTCGGCGATCGCGTCTATTTTGGTTCGGCTGATAGTTATGTCTATTGTGTGAACAAGAATGATGGGAGCGAGATCTGGAAATTCAAGACTACCGACAGCGCTAAGTCGTCGCCTTGCGTCGTAGGTGACCGTCTGGTGATTGGCAATCTTGATCACACGGTTTATTGCCTGAACGCTAACGACGGATCTTTTGTTTGGAAGTATCAAACCGGGTTTGAAACCGATTCTTCGTCTTCGATCATCGGCGATCGCGTTTACCTCGGCGGCGAAGATCATTTCTATTACTGCTTTGATCTGAAGGACGGCAAGATAATTTTCAAGACGCAGCTCGGAGGTTCGGTCGAAGGCGGCACCACCGTCGTCGATGACCGCATTTATGTCGACACTGAAGCCGGCGATTTGCTCTGCCTGGATCGAAACGATGGCTCGATCATCTGGAAGTCCCACCTTGGATCGACCGACTCAAATTCGACGCCGGCGGTGGTGAACGGTTTTGTCTATACCGCCGCGGAAGACGGAATCATTCGCTCGTATCAGGCAGATACTGGCGAACTCGTTTGGACATACAAAGCCGAAGGCGGCTTAAACCAAAAGACGAAGGAGAAGAATGGCTTCTGGGCTAGTCCGATCGTTTCTAATGGCCGACTGTACATCGGCTGCAACAGCGGATATCTCTATTGTCTGTCTGCCGACAAAGGCGAGTTAATCTGGCGGCATCTGGTGCGCGCGGCGATTTGGGGAACGTCGCCCGTGGTCGATGACCGCGTCGTGTTCGGCGACAAGAGCGGTTACATTTATGAGCTCAATGCAGACAACGGCGACCTGGTTTGCGAACTCAAGATCGGCGACAACGTAGATGCAACGCCGGCCGTGCTCGACGGGAGAGTTTACGTCGGCGCTTTCAACGGCAAGTTCTATTGTTTGGGTGAGGATGAAGCGGCGAACAAGCAGGACCCGTCGCCGACAAAGTGACTGAAGCTTGTATGCTCTTATTAGTTGACAACACCATCGAAGGCGTCGGCTCCAGCCCGCGCGAGCTGCGCGCGGCGCTGCAACGGATCGAGCCTGATTTAAGAGTAGTTACTGAGTCGTTTCAGAATATCACGCCTGAGTTCGTGAAGACGCTTTCGCCTTCACACATCATCCTCAGCGGGCAGAGCCATCCGTGGGATAAATATCCTGCGGAAAAACTTGCGGGAATCTTTTACGTTATTCGCAGCGCGCCGAAAGCGATCCTGGGCGTATGCGGAGGCCAGCAGCAAATCGCCCTTGCGTTTGGAGCCCGGGTTGACTTGATTGAGCGAGTGGCGCCGGGCGAGGGATACGATGGTGCATTTCGCGAACGCGGCTTTTGTTCAGTTGAATTGGAGTCGCCGGAAGTAAACGGAATCTTTGCGGGACTTCCCGAGCAGCTCACCGTTTGGGAATCGCATTGTGATGAAGTGAAAGAGCTGCCGCCGGATTTCGTTCGCACTGCGAGAAACGACGTTTCAGAGATTCAGGCGATACAACATACCTCGCTGCCGCTCTTTGGCGTGCAGTTCCATCCCGAGCTGTTCGATGAAGACCACCCGCACGGCCGCACGATCCTGGAAAATTTTCTTAAACTTTGACGACGACTCAATCCCTATCATGGGGCAGGATTCATCTCCACCGTGGGCACCTGGCTCAGATCTGGCGGCGGCGGAGGCGGGGCTAATTGCATCTCGACCTCTAACGCTGAAAGCCTGCGCCCTGCTTGATAGCCCCTAAAGATCCAATAGATAACCAGGGCATGAAATACGAAACTGATCCAAACCTGAAACGCCAGCAGTAGTAAAGCGTCTAGCGCGAAAAGCACCATCCCGACCACGAAACTCCAGAGATGACGTTTCAACGCCAACCAACCGATGAGCACAAAAACTCCGGCGACCAGGATGTTCAGGACAAGTCCGATGATCCTGACGGAATCTCCAAGGTTTGCTGAGAGACCTTTTGCCAGGCCATCAATGAACTGAGTGATACCAAGGCTCAGAAAGAACGCAAGGAGCGAGGTCCCCAGGGAAAGCGCGGCAATCCACAAAAACCAGCGCGCACCGGATTTACTGCGTTGCTCTAAGGCCTGAGCTTCAAAGCTGAGACTATTGGGGTGCATGTTGTCTTTCTCCTGAGGTTATTGGCCGGAAAGTCCTTCGATCAAGGCGCTAATTCTTTCATCGAATAGGACCGGCGTCAATGACTATTTGTTGTGAGACGTCGCGTGAGATTTGCCGGCTCTCGTAACTGGAAATGTCAGCTCGTGCGGCAGCGTCAACCCGATATCATCCAGTCCTTCCAGCAAGGAATAACCTTGAAAGTCTGCGATCTCGAATCGAGCAGAAATACTGTGAGTTTCGGCGACAGTCTTTTGTTCCCCGTCGATCGCGACTTTGTAAAGATAGCTCTCGCTTGTTCAGCTAAAACCTTGTGGCAGCAGTTCAGATTCTCACCGGATGATCTTTGGCGTAAGAGTACGCGCACCATGCCGAAATAATGTGAACAATCAAACCGAACATGCCTACCGACCCAATCCAGGAGATGCCAAAGATGAGCATCCAGATAATTCCAAATAGAATTCGGCCATTATAAATCTGGCCCAGGCCGGGAATTAACAGACTAAGAGTACCGGCAATTAATGGATTCCGCATTTCCCCACCTCAGTCGAACTATACGACCAGCGGCGGGCGCAGGTTCACGGTGGCGTAATCCAGCTAGTGCCTGAATTTGACGTGGCACGCGCATCTTGCGCGTGAGCCCACGGGCGAGACGCCCGTGCCACCTCTTCAAATTAGCGCATTACAGTATTCCGGGCTCGCCGGTTGTTTTCGTAAGCGGCGAGAACCCTGCACTGTCCCTTACCAGCCTGGCTTCCAGATCGACAGTAATCTCATATCCATCCCGAGCTCTGGCTCGGTTCATCAAGCGGCCGACTTCGGCATCGCTGAGAACAACCGGCAGCAGGCCATTCTTCATGCAGTTGTTCCGGAAGATGTCGGCAAACGACGACGCGATGATTGCGCGGAATCCATAATCTGCCAGCGCCCACGGCGCATGTTCGCGTGAAGAGCCGCAGCCGAAGTTTTTTCCGGCGATCAGGATTGACGCGCCGCGATAGCGTGGTTCGTTCAAAGGGAAAGACGGATCGGCCTGGCCATCAGCCCGGAACCGCCAATCGTAAAAAAGAAATTCGCCAAAGCCTGTGCGCTCGACGCGCTTAAGAAATTGCTTGGGAATAATCTGATCGGTATCGACGTTCGGTCGATCAAGAACGGCCACCAGGCCACAGTGAATTCTAAATGGATTCATCGCGATTAGGTTTATGCGTTGCCGGCGGAATCGATCAGATGGCGGGCATGATTAATTGCCGATTCCAATTCTTGCTTAGTAGATCCCGCCGAATTCAGCACTCGCGACACCTGTCTCAGTACGGTTTCTGCTGTTCGTTTGTTTGCCTTCGACGATCTCGTCTCCTTCGTTGCCCCGAGGATCACAATTTTCATATCAGCATATTTGCCGCGTACACCTTTACTGAAGTCGATGGATTTCTGACTTTTTCGGCTAGCTTTCTTCATAGTGCTTTCTTTCACTTCGGGTTGGCATTCAGGCGCTGACGATTCGGATTTCTCTGTGTGATTCAGCGAAAGTAACTACCATTAGCCGTTTGCCACTCGATTGTCCGATGATGTGAAGTCTCTGTTCGTCAACAGAATGTTCCAGATCATCTACCGTCAAGCTTAGCGGATCATAGAATACCGTCGCGGCTTCTTCAAAGCTAATTCTATGTTTCTTTGCATTAAGACGGTTCTTCGCTGCGTCCCACGTAATTCGCTTTTCGTGATGATTCATGGGAGTTGTATTCGCTTGGTTACCTATATTCCCACTCTCGCACATCAACAAAGTGCCCGGCCACTGCGGCGGCGGCCGCCATCGCGGGACTTACAAGATGCGTGCGCCCG
The DNA here is from genome assembly GCA_003222855.1 of Acidobacteriota bacterium. GTDB lineage: Bacteria > Acidobacteriota > Blastocatellia > Pyrinomonadales > Pyrinomonadaceae > UBA11740. The sequence goes on along the minus strand of QHXH01000003.1, from coordinate 10,699 downwards.
CCGCGCCCCTGCCTGCCTTCAAAATTCCGATTACTGGTTGAGGCGCAGCGCTCGCCAGGTTGCAGGACGTCAGGATTCATGCCGAGACACATCGAACAACCAGACTCGCGCCACTCAAAACCCGCATTGAGAAAGATTCGATCAAGTCCCTCGTTCTCGGCGACGCGCTTTACATTCTGGGATCCGGGCACGACCATGGCGCGAACTGAATTGCTAACCGTGTGACCCTTAATGACGCGCGCCGCAGCTCGCAAATCCTCGATGCGCGCGTTGGTGCATGATCCGATGAACACACGATCGATGGTAATGTCGGAAATCTTCATGCGCGGTCTCAGCGCCATGTATTCGAGCGCGCGTTCGATGGCTCGCTGTTCACTCTCTGTCCCTGCTTCGGCAGGATCGGGCACATCACCGTTGATCGACGTAACCATTCCCGGGCTTGTTCCCCACGTTACGCAGGGCGCAATGGATGTGGCGTCTATTTCCACGATGCGATCGAAGGTGGCCGTTTCGTCGGAACGTAGTGAGCGCCAATAGGCAACGGCCTTTTCCCACTGCGCTTCCCCGGGTGAGAAGCGCCGGGCTTTGAGATAAGCGCAGGTCGTTTCGTCCGGCGCGATCATGCCCGCGCGAGCGCCGGCTTCGATGCTCATATTGCAGAGCGTCATCCGGCCTTCCATTGAGAGCGCGCGGACTGTGGCGCCTGCGTATTCGATCACATGACCACCGGCGCCGTCGGTCCCTATCTTTCCGATGATTCCCAGGGCAAGATCCTTCGCCGTAACGCCATCCGATAACGAACCCTTGACCCGCACAAGCATGGTGCGCGGCTTCGTCTGCGGCAGACACTGGGTGGCCAATACGTGCTCGACTTCGCTGGTGCCGATGCCGAACGCGAGGGCGCCAAAAGCACCATGCGTGCTTGTGTGACTGTCTCCGCAGACTATCGTCATGCCGGGTTGAGTTAAGCCCAGCTCGGGTCCGATTACGTGGACGATGCCTTGATCGCTTGAATCGATATCGAATAGTTGAATCCCGAATTCAGAGCAGTTGGCGCGCAGCGTTTCGATCTGTTTCGCTGCGATTGGATCTGTAATCGGCAAACCGCGACCAGTTGTCGGCACGTTGTGATCGATCGTCGCGATGGTCAATTCGGGCCGGCGCACCGTCCGCTTGGCTGCACGCAAGCCGTCAAATGCCTGCGGCGAAGTTACTTCATGGACCAGATGCAGATCGATGTAGAGCAGCGCGGGCTGGCCTGCGGCCGCGCGCACGACATGAGCGTCCCAGACTTTTTCGAATAATGTGCGCGGCATAAAAACGGATCGTGCTTTGTATTTGGTGCTTAGTACTTGGATTTTCTTCGGTAATGCAACTGAAACTTCAAATACCAGCAAAACTCGAAGCACAAAGTACAAAGCTCGTTTTTCTAGACCGCATGATAAGCATGTCGCCTGTCCGCCGCTTCCGCGAGGGCCTCAGTGACAAGTTGCCCCATCTCAGGTGTGTTCACCATCCGCTCAGCCGAACTCGCGGCAATATCCCGAGTTCGATAACCGGCGTCGAGCACGTTTTCGATGGCCGCTTCAATGTCTGCAGCTTCATTTTCCAGGTGCATGGTGTGACGAAGCAACATCGCTGCCGACGCGATTGCTCCCAGGGGATTCGCGATACCGCGGCCCGCAATGTCAGGCGCCGAACCGTGCACCGGTTCGTAGAGATCAATCGCCCCACCGACGGTTCCCGACGCGAGCATTCCCAGGGAACCAGCGATTACCGCTGCTTCGTCTGACAGAATGTCGCCAAATAAATTCTCAGTGAGTATCACATCAAAGCGTTTCGGATTGGTGATGAGGTGCATAGCCGCCGTATCGACGTAGAGATGATCGAGTTCGATTTGCGGATACTCCGTTGCGATTCGCGATACCGTCTGCCGCCAAAGCTGTGACGTCTCGAGCACGTTGGCCTTGTCCACCGAAGTTACTTTGCGTCGCCGTTTCATCGCCGCTGCAAACGCAACGCGCGCCACCCGTTCGATCTCGCTCACCGAGTAACGCATCGTGTTGAAGGCCGCTGAGGTTCCATTGCTGGAAGTTATACCGCGAGGCTCTCCAAAGTACAGACCGCCGAGCAATTCGCGGACAAACAAAATGTTCGCGCCATCGACAATCTCAGTTCGCAGGGGTGAAGTGCCGGCGAGCGCCGCGTACGAGCTCACCGGCCGCAGATTTGCAAAGCCGCCCAGCGCGCGGCGCAATTGCAGCAGGCCGGCCTCAGGTTTTTGGGGTGAGGAAAGGTGATCGAATTCGGGCGAGCCGATCGCTCCCAGCAGGACAGCATCAGCGCGCAGGCAAGCGTCAAGCGTGACTGGCGGTAACGGCGATCCCGTTTCCCTGATCGCCACGCCGCCGATCGTGTGTTCTTCGAAACAGAAACTGTGGCCGTAAACGTTCGCGACTTCACGCAAAACCCGCACCGCTTGCGCGGTGACTTCCGGCCCGACACCGTCGCCCGGCAGGACGACTAAATTCAATTGCATTTTGCCCCTTGAATATCCAAACGGTTCGGCCCGCCGCCGCTATGCCGTAGCGACTTGTGTCCACGGCTCGCGATTCGCAACCGCAGTCTGCACGTCGAGTTCAGAAGAGATAAAAGAGATCAAATCCTGATCGTAAATCCGCTTCTTGCGATCGGCTAGCTCGCTAAAACGACCATACGCGGAATCGAGCTCCGCCCGGGACAATGTGTATCCCATCTCCTCGTATCGCAGCGCCAGGGCGTGACGGCCTGAATGTTTTCCGAGCACCAGTTCGTTCGCAGTTACGCCTACTGACTCAGGGGTCATGATTTCATAACACAACGGATTGCTGATGACCCCGTGCTGGTGAATACCCGCCTCGTGCGCGAACGCGTTGCGTCCCACGATTGCTTTGTTGGGCTGCACGCCAAAGCTGATGATTTGCGACAGCAACTGGCTGGTCGAGTAAATTTCGCGCGTGTTGATATTAGTCAGAAATGGCAAGCTATCAGCGCGCACGCTCATCGCCATCACAACTTCTTCCAACGACGCATTGCCCGCGCGTTCGCCGATGCCGTTGATTGTGCACTCAATCTGTCGCGCGCCGGCAGAAATGGCCGCCAGGCTGTTCGCGACCGCCAGGCCCAGGTCATTGTGACAATGCACACTGATCGTGATGTCAGTGCGATCACCGACAACGCGTTCGCGCACGTGACGCACCAGTTCCGCAAATTCGTTGGGGAGAGTGTAGCCGACAGTATCGGGCACGTTGAGAATGGTCGCGCCTGAATCCACCGCCGCGGCGAACACGTCGCAGAGATAATCTACTGCCAGGCGCACGGCATTTCGGGTCATCTCGATCACTTCCAAGCGTGTCTTCTTTAACTTGTAGTCGAGATGTATGTCCGACGTCGCTACGAAGGTATGAATCCGCGGATGCGCCGCGCCCCGCAGTGCTTCCGCGGCGCGCATTACGTCCTGCTCGGCTGTGCGACAAAGTGCCGCCACCGTCACATCACGACATTCGGCCGCGACGGCTTTGACGGCCGCGAAATCGCCCTCAGAGGCGATGGGGAAACCCGCTTCGATGATATCGACGCCCAGGCCTTCGAGCTTTCGGGCCAGGCGAACCTTTTCTTCCAGGTTCATCGAGCAGCCCGGCGATTGCTCGCCATCGCGCAAGGTGGTGTCGAAGATTTCAACGCGCTCTGTTTTCATCGCGGCCGGCTCCCCAAAAACCGGATGGTACCGACCCTGAGGGGGTAAAGTCAAAGTTATAATTTCTATGACAACATAATATTCTGTGATAGCATAAGGCTGCTCGTATCATCAGATAATCACTAAGAGATACCCGGCAAATGGACATCAATCAGTTGGAAGTGTTTCTGGCGGTTGCGCAAGAGCGAAGTTTCTCGCGCGCGGCGGAGGCTCTGCATCGCACTCAACCGGCCGTCAGCCAGGCAATTCGGCGGCTGGAAGCAGAGCTGGGAGAATCGTTGTTCGATCGCTCTTCAAAGGATGGGACGCTGACGGCGGCAGGCCGTGTCCTGCTCGACTTTTCGCAACAGATGCTGAACCTGCGGCAACACGCACACTCGGCGATTCGTGAGTTACGCGATTTGCAGCGCGGAAAACTGTCGCTAGGCGCGAACGAATACACAGTGATGTCGTTGCTGCCGCTAATTCCAATTTTCCGCGCCCGCCATCCGCACATCAAAATCGAAGTCAAACGCAGTCTCGCCAGTCGCATCCCCGGAGAGATCATCGGCCGTGATGTAGAGATTGGGGTCGTCTCTTTCAAACCGAACGACAGGGCCATTAAGTCTTTGGCGATCGATGTTGACGAGTTGGCGCTGGTAGTTTCGCCCAATCATCCGCTGGCCCACAAAAAGATCGTTTCGGTGCGCGACCTCGGCGCCGAAGCTTTCATTGCGCACAATGTGCCGTCGCCTTATCGCGAGAAAGTAGTCAAGACTTTCGCGCAGGCCCGGACGCCGCTGAATATTTCCATGGAGATGCCGACGCTGGAATCGATCAAACGCCTCGTCGAGCAGGGATTGGGCATTGCCCTGATACCCCGGCTGGCCGCGCAGATCGAGATCGAACGAAATCAACTTATGGCATTAGTTGTGCGCGAAATGAGATTCGAGCGGCGGCTCCATTTGATCTATCGAAAAGGCGCGACGCTATCGCATGCGGCCAAGGCTTTTCTGAGAGTCGCGCGTGATCGAGCCCCGTGAAATTGAGTTGCAAACGAAATTTCGCGTTTGCTTCGTGCGTGTTCGTGGTGAATCATTTCCGCGAGAACCACGAAATCACACGAATGTTCGTGTTCGTTAGTGTGCGTTCGTGGTGAAGCTTTCCGCGAGAACGGACCACGAAATCACACGAAGCGCAAAAGCTACCGCATTTTGACGTCGACGATTTCGCCGCCAAATGTTTTCAGCACCTGTTGCACAGTAGGATTTTGCGCGGCCGCTTGCCGGGCTTTCTCTCTTAAGCGGCGCTGATCTTCTTCCGGTGAAACGCGTGCGTCGTCAGCTTCGCCATCGCGAATCACAAAGCGGACACCAATTTCGCGTCCGCAAATTTCCGCGCAGGCTTCGCGCAATGTCCTGGCATTTTCGGCCCTGGCCATCGTGTCACGCGAATGCCTGGCGTCGGGAGAAAACTCAATCGTCAATTCATTGCCCTCAAGCTCAACGCGCGCCGCCGCGGCCATCGACGCTGCCAATAGTTTTCGCTTTCTCTTTTCCAACTGAGCCTTGATTTGATCGACGAGCGGCCCCGCAGTCGCAGCGGATTGTTCAGTCACTACCTCGGGCGCCGCTGATTCCGAAAGATCCTGAATCGGCGGCGGCATTGTTACTTCGCTTGTGGCTTTGTATTCAGCTGCACTCGCTCCGCTTGTGGACGCAGTCGAAGTCGACTGCGCGCTGGTGTTGCCTGCCGTGCTGGAAGCAGCCCTCGGACTCTTTCGTTCGGCCGGCGCCCGTCCGGTGCGTAAAGCACTTTCGAGTTCGGCGATGCGTCCCACGAGATCTCCGAGCGACGCCAGGCGTCTCATCTCCATTAATTTCACCAGGCCGACTTCAACCTGATAACGGGCATTGGCTGCATCTTTCAGACCACTTTCCGTTTCAGCCAGCGAATGAAAAAAGCGAACCAAATCAGACTCGGAAAACAGCGCCGCCTGCTGTTGTAATGCGGATGTCTGAGCTGACGAAGAGTCCAGCAACTTTGGATCGCCGGAAACTTTCACTACCAGCAGATCGCGCAGATGGCCGAGCACGTCGCGGCAGAAATTGCGCAGGTTGTGTCCGCGCATGACGAGATCGTCGACGATCGCCAAAGCGTCCGCGGGCTGGTTCTCTGCAATGCCGTTCATCACTCGCGCCAGAACGTCCGCACTCGCAATGCCCAGAGCTTTCTCGACATCTTCGGTTCTGATTTTCTCGCCGGCGAAACTGATTACCTGATCGAAGGCCGACTGCGCGTCGCGCATCGAGCCGTCACCGGCGCGCGCGATCTCTCGGATCGCTGCATCGGAAATTGAAATCTTGTCTGCGGCAGCTATTTGTTTCAGCCGCTCGGCAATTTTGGCCGCCGCGATGGTGCGAAATTCAAAGAGCTGGCAGCGCGAAGTGATCGTTTCCGGCACCTTGTGTTCGTCGGTCGTGGCCATAATGAAGACGACGTCGCTCGGCGGTTCCTCGATAGTCTTCAGCAGCGCATTGAACGAGTGTCCCGACAACATGTGAACTTCGTCGATGATGAATACTTTGTATCGATCACGCGCAGGTTTGATGTTGATGCCGGCAATTATCACCTCGCGCACATTCTCAACCTGGGTGTGCGACGCGGCGTCAATTTCGAGCACGTCCATCGATCGTCCTTCGGCGATCTCGCGACAAGAGGCACATGCGGTTTCATCGATGATCACACAGGGAGTCGGGGTAGGCTTATCAGACTTGTGGCAATTCAGCGCGCGCGCTACCAGCCGCGCCGTCGTCGTCTTGCCGACGCCGCGCGCCCCGGAAAAAAGATAAGCATGGTGCAGACGATCGTGGGCGATCGCGTTTTGCAGCGTCTGAGTCAGGACTTCCTGGCCCGTTACGTCTTCAAATTTTTGCGGACGCCACTTACGGGCGATTACTTGATAGGACATTTGTTTGTAGTTAGTTCGTTGCCTGAGCAGTCCTCGCCAATTCTGGTTTGGGAAACTTTTTGAGAAGCTTCCAGGCGATGATCAGGCTGCCATCGGGGTCCTTGCGCACTGTTCGAAATGCCACCAGCACATCTGTAAAGTCGTAATTAATCGAGCGCAGCAGGAAGGTTGTGCCGATTTTGACAGGCACGCGATCTTTGTAGTTTGCTCCCTCAATGAGCGTCCCCGTACCGAATCGCCGTTGTTCGACTCGGGCAATCGGTGCTTATTTCGTCCAGTGAAACGTCTCCCAGATCGATCATCATTCCGTAAGAGGCGCCGGCGAATCCAACTGAGAGATATCCCGAGTCCAAACTCAAGTCAGAACCATAACCATACTCGTGCGTGAGGCGCGCAAATGAATAGTAGGCGCCGCCGCCGCGTATCGTGAGCGTCTTCTGGTTTTTCTTGTAGACTTCGCTCTCGTAAACCTCACGCGGCAGCAAGCGAATCAATCCGGTATCAGGTTGGGCGAGAAATCCTTTGTAGGCGGCGCGGTCTTCGTCCGCCGGGGCAAGGAATTGATCTTCGAGTCGCTGCAACTCAGCGCGTTTAGCCGCGATGTCTTTCAGCACATCCTCGCGAGATGCCGACTGAGCGCGAAGCGTTATGGACAAAGTCGCCAGGAGGGCCAGAGACAAAATGGTCATGAACATTTTTTTCATTTTGTTTGCTCCTTGTCCGCAATGAGCAGAAAGGCCGAGTAACCGCGGGGAACGACTTCTTCTCCAAACAAATCAGTCAGACTCCGGACTTACCCGCAACACACGCTGTCGTTGCTACCGTTGCTCCGTTCCCGGCCTGGCGGGGTTCACAAGACTCGCGTTGTGCGGAGCCCGAAGTCTGATGACTCATTGTCGATTGCCACGCGTTGATTTGCAACCCCAGCTAAACCGCCGTCTTGCGGTGCGCGATCATGCGCAACAATCCATTGATTGCGAGGTGCAGCAACACATAAACGATGATTGCGATTACGAGCGGCACCATTAAGGTATGACCGCTGTCGGTTGTCGGACTGGCCACGATTCCACGAAACGGGCGGTAGAAGGGATCAGTGACGGCGACGATGAAACGAACAAAACCGGCGCTGCTTCTGGCGGCGAGCAAAGCCAGCAGAAATCTGAGCGCCAACAACGCGTAAAGCACATAGAAGATGTAATCGACGACCTGCGATACGCGAGCGGCCCCGCGCGCGCGTCCGACTTCCTGCTCAGCCTCAACAACCTCTTTGACGGCCTTCGCGCGGAACTCGGTTGCGACCTGATCGATCTGCCGGCCTTCAGCCGGAGGCGCCCCCGCAGCACTCTCGGCAATCTCAGCATGAACTTCGCCTTCGACCTGCGACTTGACTGAGCTGTGTTGTCCGGCCCGGCGCGCTTCTTCCATTGCCAGTTTGTCGTCGCTCATATTTACTCCTCAGTTGAACGCAAACGTTAAGTGCCATTGACCATTGCCCGCATCCGTCGAAGGTTAGCGCCGGCAAATTTCCCGGTGGCTTTCACTGTCGCCAGCATGCGATTCGCTTCGGCCAGGGTCAGGCCGGCATACACCGCCATGAACTGCGCTTTGGCGCTCGTGTTCGAGTAGGAAACCTGCCCGGGTTCGGCGCACCGGGACGTGAATACTTTGTTATTCGGAAACAACATCTGCGCCGCCAGCCGATCCGGTTCGGGAATGTAGTTGTCGCAGTTGTCAGCAGGCGACGCCACGCTTTTCAAGATCACGGCGTAGAACAAATCCGTATCGTAAATCACCGCGCTCTGCGGCATGCGAAACGGAAGATCGTAGGGCTCGAAGGTAAGCGCCGACGGACACGAGACATTAGGATTGCCGCAGACGGCCGGGTGTTTTACGGGGCGTCGTCGTCTTTGCGCGACAACATCAGACTGGATCGCAGCGGTGGTAATCGCAGCGAGCAACAACCCGACCATTGCGCGCTGTGCTTTCGATTTAATCATGGGCGTCTCTTCCCTGATTGTCTCAGCAGTAGGTCGATCCCAAAATTACAAATTGAATACAATGGCGGAAAGGGTGGGATTCGAACCCACGGAACGGTTCCCCGTTCACAGCATTTCCAGTGCTGCCAGTTAAACCACTCCTGCACCTTTCCGAAAAATTTGTTGAATGTGTCAGAAGCCCGACCGTCAGGGAGGGCCAGATTGCCATACGAGCCCTTGCTGACGCGCGGGCTTCTGACACGATGGCGGAGAGGGTGGGATTCGAACCCACGGTGGGCGTTAACCCACTCCGGTTTTCGAGACCGGTGCACTAATCCACTATGCGACCTCTCCGCAATTCAGATGTCGGAAGTCAGAGATCAGAAGTCGGAAGAGATACTTTTCTGATCCCCGACCTCTGAACTCTGACGTCTGGCTCTAAAAAACTCCTGCATCAGCTCGCGGCATTCCGATTCCAGCACGCCCTCAATTACTTCCACGCGATGATTCAATTGATCCGAGCTGCAAATCTGAAAGTGAGTATGGACCGCGCCGGCTCGATCATCCTGCGCGCCGTAAACCAGCAATTTGACGCGAGCCTGAATCAAAGCGCCGGCGCACATGGCGCACGGCTCGATCGTCGAGTAAACAATCGCCTCAGACAAACGGTAATTACCGATCTTCCTGGCCGCCCCACGAAGGGCGATAATCTCGGCGTGCGCCGTCGGATCGCAATCCGTGCGCGTCCGATTACCGGAGACAGCAACCATCTCCTGGCCGACTACGACGCAAGCGCCAATCGGCACTTCATCACGCGCTTGAGCATCCCGCGCCGCGCGCAACGCCTCGCGCATCCAACCCTCATGAGCTTTCATCCGCGCGTCTGCACTCTCAGACAACATCTCGGTTCAAACAGCGAAACTGAAACTATAGGTTTCGCAAAAATGAGTGTCAAGCAAGCCCTTTCGTGAAGCTGTCGACGTCAGAGTTCGTCTTGAAGAACACGCGAAATGAGCTAATGCGCAACGTAATCTTCGTCTAATCTGTGGCCGTTCCGTGTTATTATCTCCGGCAGGATCCACGAGCACTCCACCTCGTACCCTTGGTCCATAATGGCGATTAGAACCGAACCCACGCAGCAACGGATTCCAGACAAAGCCCGAAGCGATAGCGGCATTCATGACTCTCGAATAACGACCAGAGTGCCGATTCGCTCCGGGTCGGCGCCCACGTCTCCATTACCAAATCTGACGGCCGAACGCACCACGGGAAGATTGCGCCCCGTCTCACCTTCGATTCACGACACGGTAGTGCCAGATCGTAAACCAGGCACGTCCAGCGACGTGCTGCGAAAGATATCGCCGGCAGAATTCAATGTCGCGATGTCCCACTTTTATCGCGGCGAAGTGCAGAGATCGAATACCTGGCGCAGCCGTCTGGACAATACTACTTATTGGGCTGTGCTGACTGTGGCGGGAGCGCTGTCCTTCGCGTTCAGCTCGCCGAACAATCCACACTTCCTGATTCCGATTATTTCGATCCTGGTGGCGATCTTTCTGTTGATGGAAGCGCGACGGTATCGGTATTACGAAATTTGGGCCAGCCGCGTGCGCGTGATCGAAACCGGTTATTTCGCGCAGATGCTGGCGCCGGACAGCCTGCCGCGCGATCAGGAATGGGCTTCGCATCTCGCCTCCGATCTGTTGACGCCGCATTTCACGATCACCGTTTGGGAAGCGATTGGGCGAAGGCTGCGGCGAAACTACATTTGGCTGTTTGCGCTGCTTGCGCTGAGTTGGAATCTGAAGGTCTATCTGCATCCATCGCCCGCGGCTAATTTCGATGAGTTCATTGCCAGGGCGACGGTAGGCCTGGTACCTGGTTCGATAGTTTTTATTCTGGGAATTGCTTTCAATTTCACGTTGTTTATTTTTGCGATCACGACCATTCGCTTGCGTGAAGCGACCGGTGAAGTCCTGCCGCGGCATCAGTTCTCGTTGCATCCGCTGCAGCGCGTATCGAGCTTTGCGCGCGCGG